>CAKPSO010000001.1 GCA_934183185.1 uncultured Bacilli bacterium
TCTCCTTAATTTAATTATAACAAAAGAAAAGTAGATCACATTCTTTTTATGTGTCTACTTTTACTTTATCACTTCAATAACTAACTAGATATATCTCTTTTATATCATTAAAAAAATCCCCAAATATGAGGATTTTTATTTTATCTATCGATTAAGCATCAATCTTACTAACTGAACCAGCACCAACAGTACGTCCACCTTCACGGATAGAGAACTTAGTACCTTGTTCAAGAGCGATTGGGTGAATTAATTCAACAGTCATACTAACGTTGTCACCTGGCATAACCATTTCAACTCCAGCAGGAAGTGTAATAACACCTGTTACGTCTGTAGTTCTGAAATAGAATTGAGGACGATAGTTATTAAAGAATGGAGTATGACGTCCACCTTCTTCTTTACTAAGTACGTAAACTTCAGCTTCGAACTTAGTATGAGGTGTAACTGATCCTGGTTTAGCAAGAACTTGACCACGTTCAACTTGTTCACGAGAAATACCACGAAGTAATACTCCAGCATTGTCTCCAGCTTGAGCAAAGTCTAATTGTTTACGGAACATTTCAATTCCAGTAACAACAGTCTTTTGAGTTGGTTTGATACCAACGATTTCAACTTCATCATTAAGTTTTAATGTACCACGTTCAACACGTCCAGTAACAACAGTTCCACGTCCAGTGATAGTAAATACATCTTCAATACTCATTAAGAATGGTTTGTCAGTATCACGTTCTGGAGTTGGAATCCATTCATCTACTGCATTCATTAATTCTTTGATAGATTCTACATATTTAGGATCTCCTTCAAGAGCTTTTAATGCAGAACCACGAATAATTGGAGTTTCATCTCCTTCAAATCCGTATTCATTTAATAAATCACGAATTTCCATTTCTACTAATTCTAGTAATTCTTCATCATCAACCATATCACATTTGTTCATGAATACTACCATTCTAGGTACTCCAACTTGACGAGCAAGTAAGATATGTTCACGAGTTTGTGCCATAGGTCCATCAGTAGCAGCAATAACTAAGATTGCTCCATCCATTTGAGCTGCACCAGTAATCATGTTTTTAACATAGTCAGCATGTCCTGGACAGTCTACGTGAGCATAATGACGTTTTTCAGTTTCATACTCAACGTGAGCAGTATTAATAGTAATACCTCTTTCCCTTTCTTCAGGTGCTTTGTCGATATCAGCGAAATCAACTGCAGCTCCTAAAACCTTAGTAATAGCAGCTGTTAAAGTAGTTTTACCATGGTCAACGTGACCGATTGTACCTACGTTAACATGTGGTTTAGAACGATTAAATTTTTCTTTTGCCATTTTATTTCCTCCTTTTTTATTTATACAACTTATATTTTATCTAACAATTGAAGTTTTTTCAACTGTTTTGATACTATTTTATCATTTCTGACAAAATATTTATAACACTTGGCTACAATTTAGTAGCCAAGTAGTTATTCTAATTAATTACCGCTTTTTTTAATAATTTCTTCAGCGATATTTTTTGGTACCTCTTCATAGTGATCAAATACCATAACGAAGTTACCACGTCCTTGAGTATTAGAACGCAAACTTGTTGCATATCCGAACATTTCTGAAAGTGGAACCATTGCATCAAGTCTAACAGCATTTCCAACACTTTCTTGACCAAGTGGACGACCACGACGACTAGTTAAGTCACCCATAACATTTCCAAAATATTCATCTGGAGTTGTTACTTCAACTTTCATAATTGGTTCAAGAAGTACAGGTTTACATTTATTTTTAGCTTCTTTTAATGCAAAACTTGCAGCAATCTTAAATGCCATTTCGTTAGAGTCTACATCATGGTAAGAACCATCAAATAATGTAGCTTTAACATCTATCATAGGATATCCAGCAAGTACACCAGTTTGAAGTGCTTCTTGTAATCCTTTGTCAACAACTGGAATGTATTCACGAGGAACAACACCACCAACGATTGCATCAACGAATTCATATCCTTTATCTGGATTTGGTTCAAACTTAACCCAAACATGTCCATATTGTCCACGACCACCAGATTGTTTAATATATTTACCTTCACAATCAGCAGCTTGACGTAATGTTTCACGATAAGCAACTTGAGGTTTACCAATATTTGCTTCAACAGCAAATTCATCCTTCATACGAGTAACAAGAACATCTAAGTGAAGTTCACCCATACCAGCAATAACAGTTTGACCTGTTTCTTGGTCAGTATGTACTCTAAATGTTGGATCCTCTTCAGCTAATTTTTGAAGAGCAATTCCCATCTTTTCTTGATCTGCTTTTGATTTTGGTTCAACAGCAACTTCAATAACTGGTTCAGGGAATTCCATAGATTCAAGAATAACTGGTTTCTTTTCATCACAAAGTGTATCACCAGTAGTAGTATTCTTAAGTCCAACTATAGCAGCTATATCACCAGTATAAACATCTGATATTTCTGTTCTGTTGTTAGCATGCATTAATAGTAAACGTCCAACACGTTCTTTAACATCTTTAGTTGAATTTAATACATAAGAACCACTTGATAAGTGTCCAGAATAAACTCTAAAGAATGTTAAACGTCCAACGAATGGATCAGTCATAACTTTAAATGCTAAGGCACTAAATGGTTCACTATCTGATGGATGTCTAACAGCTGGATTACCATCTAAATCAGTACCTTCGATACTAGCTATATCAGTAGGAGCTGGTAAGTAATCAATAACTGCATCAAGAAGTAATTTAACACCCATATTTCCAAGAGCAGTACCACACATAACTGGGAAGAATTGAACATCAAGAGTACCACGACGAATAGCTCTCTTAATCATATCAACAGTAACTTCTCCGCCATCAAGATAAGTATTCATTAACTCATCATCATATTCAGCAACTGCTTCAATAAGATCATTATGCTTTTCTTCAGCTATAGCAGCCAAATCAGCTGGAATCTCAATTTCCTTAGCATCCTCTTCTGGTTTACCATCATATTCATAAGCTTTCATAGTAACCAAGTCAATTACACCATGGAACTCAGATTCAGCCCCAATAGGCCATTCAATAGGTTTAGCATTAACACCCAATCTAGATTTGATAGTACCTAAAGTATATTCAAAATTAGCGCCCATCTTATCCATCTTGTTTGCAAATATAATACGTGGTACAGAAAATTCTGTAGCTTGACGCCAAACTGTTTCAGTTTGAGGTTCAACACCAGCCTGAGCATCTAGTAAAGCAACCGCTCCATCTAGTACTCTTAAACTACGACTAACTTCAACAGTAAAGTCTACGTGTCCAGGCGTATCAATGATATTCATACGATATCCTTTCCAGTATGCAGTAGTAGCTGCTGATGTAATCGTAATACCACGTTCTTGTTCTTGTTTCATCCAGTCCATTTGAGATTCACCATCATGTGTTTCTCCAATTTTATGAATCTTTTTAGTATGGAATAATACACGTTCAGTACAAGTAGTCTTACCTGCATCGATATGTGCCATAATTCCAAAATTTCTTGTTTTGTCTAATGACGTATCACGAGCCATATATTAATCCTTTCCTACCAACGATAATGAGCAAATGCCTTGTTAGCTTCTGCCATTCTGTGGGTATCTTCACGTTTTTTAACAGCTGCACCAGTACCATTTGATGCATCTATAATTTCATTGGCTAAATTTTCAGCCATACCTTTTCCACCTCTAAGTCTAGCATAGTTTACTAACCAACGTAATCCTAAAGCTTGACTTCTTTCAGCTGATACTTCAACTGGAACTTGATAGTTAGAACCACCAACGCGGCGAGATTTAACTTCAAGTAAAGGCTTAATATTTTCTAAAGCTTTATTAAAGACATCTAATGGATTTTGTCCAGTTTTTTCTTTAATAATATCAAAAGCATCATATAAAATAGTTTGAGCTTTTCCTCTCTTACCACCAATCATCATACGATTGATTAATTTAGTAACAACTTTTGAATTGTATATAGGATCTGCTAAAACATCTCTTTTAACTGCTTGTCTTTTACGCATGATTGATATCCTCCTTTCTTAATATCAGTTATTTTTTACTTTTTAGGTTTTTTAGCACCGTATTTAGAACGACCTTGTTTTCTATCCTTAACACCAGCTGTGTCCAAAGTACCACGAATTACATGATAACGAACACCAATTAAGTCTTTAACACGTCCTCCACGAACCAATACAACGCTATGTTCTTGTAAGTTATGTCCTTCTCCAGGAATATAAGTATCTACTTCTTTTCCATTTGATAAACGAACACGAGCATACTTTCTCAAAGCTGAGTTTGGCTTTTTAGGGGTTTTTGTACCAACACGAGTACAAACACCTCTCTTTTGAGGAGAATTAACACTAGTAGTTTTTCTTTGAATTGTATTTAATCCAAATCCTAAAACTGGTGATTTGCTCTTTCTTACTTTATTAGTTCTATTTTTTCTGATTAATTGTTGAACTGTAGGCATATATTATCTCTCCTTTCTTTACACATATCCAGGTGTATCATTTTTCTAATTAAATATAAGTTTTGTCAGAAACAAAACCTAAATTTATCAGCATACATAATATAACACTAAGCCCATAAAGTGTCAAGAATATTTTAAAAAAATCACTCAATATTTAATTGAATGATTCATCTAAATTAGCATCATATGACTCAGTAATATAATTGCTACCACAATTTACTAAACTACTATATTCATAATTACCACTATTGTTGCTAACTACTACATAACCAGTACATGAATTACCACTTATATCAAGCTTATTAACATAATTGTCTCTAACTAATGAAACAACAGTAACAGTAAACTTATCTTGATCAGCAACAACTACTTGTTTATTTTTAACATAATCTTTAGTAACATCTATTAATTGTGTTCTATAGTTATTCACTAAATCCATATAATCATTGTTTGTAGTACTATTAGGAGTAGAAGTAGCTATAGGACTAGGAGAAACTTGAGTAATTGGTTTATCACTTATATTCTTATCCTTTGTCATTCCCAATCGTACAGCACCAATAATAATTAATATGATTGCAATTATAAATACAGCTATAAAAGCTATAAAGGTACTAAATCCCCAACCACGATTATCTAGTTTATGCATAAAATCACCTCATACAGAAAAGATAGTATTACTATCTAGTCATAAAATGAAATACTATTCCAAAAACAGCAAGTCCAATAGTAGCTAAACTAGCAACAAAACCCATAGTTTGAAAAGCAGTAAACCCTTCTAAGCTAAGACTATTTTTTTTCTTTTTTCCATCGTTAATAAATTCATTATCTTTCATATTTTTATACCATCTAATAAAATTAGAATCCTTTCTATAATATTTTACAGAATAAACAACTAGCATCTACTATATGTTTACATTCACATTATACAACGCTTTAATATAAAAGTCTACTAAATCAATAAACAAAAAGAAGAGTTTACATAAACTCCTCTTCTAATGTTTCTAATGGTTCTTCATCAACAAACTGACTTTCTAAATCAAAATCAACATTTTTATATTTTTTAGCACCAGTTCCAGCAGGTATTAACTTACCAATGATAACATTTTCTTTTAATCCTGTTAAATGATCAACTTTACCACGAATAGCTGCATCAGTTAAGATACGAGTTGTTTCCTGGAATGAAGCTGCAGATAAGAACGAATCAGTTTCAAGTGAAGCTTTAGTAATACCAAGCAATACTGGGCGACCAGAAGCAGGCTTTTTACCATTTAGGATTGCTTCTTTATTCTTATCAGTAAATTCATGCATATTTACAAGAATACCAGGTAATAAATCAGTACCCCCACCCTCAACAATTCTAATCTTATTAATCATACGACTAGCAATAACTTCAATATGTTTATCTGAAATATCAACACCTTGACTACGATAAGTATGTTGAACTTCTTTTAAGATATATTCTTGAGTAGTAAGTGGATCAGTAACTGCAAGTAACTCTTTAGGGCTAATAGCACCTTCAGTAAGTTTCTCACCAGCACTAACAACTGAACCCTTTTCTACACGAAGTTTAGAACCATAGTTAGTAACATGTTCTTTAGTTTCTACATCATTCTTAATGTAAATTCTATATTTACCATGATCTTCATCAATCTTAGTAACTTTACCATCAATTTCAGCTATAGTAGCTTTACCTTTAGGGTTACGTGCTTCAAATAACTCTTGTACACGAGGAAGACCTTGTGTAATATCTTCTCCACCAGCAACACCACCAGTATGGAATGTACGCATTGTTAACTGTGTACCAGGTTCACCAATAGATTGTGCAGCCATTACACCAATAGCTTCTCCGACTTCTACTAAATTACCTGTAGCCAAGTTCTTACCATAACATTTTTGACATACACCATTATGAGTACCACAAGTTAAGATAGTACGTATTTCAACTTCAGTAATACCACTATTAACAATTTTTTCAGCAAGCTGTTCAGTAACATAAGTTAACTTATCACAAATAACTTCCTTAGTTTCTGGATTTATAACTTTCTTATTAGTAAAACGACCAATAATACGATCATATAAACTTTCGATAACAGCACCAGTCTTATCATTAACAAATGCTTTAACAACAACACCTTGATCAGTACCACAATCTTCTTCTTTAACAATCATATCTTGACTTACATCAACTAAACGACGAGTTAAGTAACCAGAATCGGCAGTTTTTAATGCCGTATCAGCACTACCCTTACGAGCGCCATGGGTACTTAAGAAGAATTCTGATACTGATAGGCCTTCCTTAAATGATGATAATACTGGGATTTCAACAGATTCACCATTTGGTTTAGCCATCAAACCACGCATACCTGCAACTTGTGTAAAGTTAGAAATATTTCCACGCGCTTTAGAGTGCATCATCATGAAGATTGGATTATCTAAATCTGCATCAGCTTTTTCCTGTAGTTCTGCAGTAACTTGAGCCTTAGCGTTTTCCCAAGTTTCAATAACTTTTTCATAACGCTCACTATCAGTTATCAAACCACGTTTATATTGTTTATTAATCTTATCAACTATCTTCTTAGCTTCAGCTACTATTTCAGGTTTCTTTTCACTGCTAACAACATCACTCATAGAAACAGTTATACCAGCAATAGTAGAATACTTGAATCCTAAATCTTTTAATTTATCAAGCATAATTGAAGTTTCAGTAGTTTTATAACGTTTAAATATTTGAGCTATAATTTTTTCTAATACTCCCTTAGCAAAAGGTTTAACTAAAGGCATACCTTTAATTACTTCAGGAATATTTTGTCCCTTTTCAATAAAGAATTTATTAGGAGTAATTTTTTGAATATTCTCATCACTAGGTTCATTAACATATGGGAATGAATCTGGTAAAATTTCATTAAATTTAATCTTACCAACAGTAGTAACTAAATATTTACCATGTTGTTCCTCTGTAAATAATTTATATTTGAAAGAATCAACAGGAATTACTATTCTAGTATGAAGAGTAACTTCTCTTCTCTCATAAGCCATTAATGCTTCATTTGTATTCTTAAATATACGACCTTCACCAGGAAGTCCAGCTTTTTCCATAGTAATATAATAATTACCTAATACCATGTCCTGACTAGGTGTAACGATTGGATCTCCAGATTTTGGATGTAAAATATTGTTAGCACCTAACATTAAAAGTCTAGCTTCTGCTTGAGCTTCTTCAGATAAAGGTACATGAACAGCCATCTGGTCACCATCGAAGTCAGCATTAAATGCAGGACAAACAAGTGGATGTAAACGAATAGCCTTACCACCAATTAATATTGGTTCAAATGCTTGAATACCTAATCTATGTAGTGTAGGTGCGCGGTTAAGTAATACTGGATGTTCCTTAATTACTTCTTCAACTACATCCCAAACTACTGGATCTTGATTTTCAATTAAGCGTTTAGCAGCTTTAATATTATGAGCTATATCTTTACTTACTAAACCATGAATAACATGAGGTTTAAATAATTCTAGAGCCATTTCCTTAGGAATACCACATTGATACATCTTAAGTGATGGTCCAACAACGATAACGCTACGTCCAGAATAGTCAACACGCTTACCTAATAAGTTTTGACGGAAACGACCTTGTTTTCCTTTTAACATACTAGATAACGACTTTAATGCTCTATTTCCAGCACCAGTTACACTTCTACCACGTCTACCATTATCAAATAAAGCATCAACTGCTTCTTGAAGCATACGTTTTTCATTCTGAATAATGATACCAGGAGCTCCTAAATCAATTAATTTCTTTAAACGATTATTACGATTAATAACGCGGCGATATAAATCATTTAAATCACTTGTAGCAAAACGACCACCATCAAGTTGAATCATAGGTCTAAGTTCAGGTGGAATAACAGGAATACAATCCATAATCATCCACTCAGGCTTATTTCCAGATTGATAGAATGCATTTAATACATCAATACGTTTAACTAAACGAGTTCTTCTTTGTCCTTGAGCATCTTCTAATTCCTTAGTAATTTGTTTAATTTCAGCTTCAAGATCAACCTTCTTTAATAATTCTTTAATAGCTTCAGCACCCATACCTACTTGGAAAGTATTACCATATTTTTCATAGTATGCACGATACTCTTTTTCAGATAAAGTTTGTTTATTCTCAAGTGGAGTATTACCTTTATCGATAACTACATAACTAACGAAGTATAATACTTCTTCAAGATCTCTTGGACTCATATCAAGAACTAATCCCATACGAGAAGGTACCCCTTTAAAGAACCAAATATGAGAAACAGGAGAAGCAAGTTCTATATGCCCCATTCTTTCACGTCTAACCTTGCTTCTAGTTACCTCAACGCCACAACGGTCACAAACTATATTTTTATAACGAACACGTTTGTATTTACCACAAGCACATTCAAAATCTTTAGTTGGTCCAAAGATTTTTTCACAGAACAATCCATCACGTTCAGGACGAAGTGTTCTATAGTTAATAGTTTCAGGTTTCTTAACCTCACCATAACTCCATTCACGGATTTTCTCTGGAGATGCTATTCCAATTTTTAAAGCTTCAAACTTATCAACTGCTATCATATTATTCATCTCCTTCCATCATATCATCAAAATCAGCTTCTATTTCATCCTCTGGGAAAACATCATCATCTAAATCATCAAGTTCATCGTCTTCTTCTTCATCTGCATCATAATCTGAATCATCATCATCTTGAGTAAGCGGTGGATTGATTTTTTCATCAAATGCTACTAACTCTTCCTTAGTTTCATCATCCTCTAACTCTTTTAAGTCTAAATTATGACCTTCATCATCAATAATACTTATATCAAGTCCTAGAGCTTGGAACTCTTTCATCAATACTCTAAAGCTTTCTGGAATACCAGCTTGATTAATTTCTTCACCCTTAACGATAGATTCATAAACTTTAACTCTACCAATAACGTCATCAGATTTATAAGTAATAATTTCCTGTAATGTATTTGCTGCACCATATGCCTCTAGTGCCCAAACTTCCATTTCACCAAATCTCTGTCCACCAAATTGAGCTTTACCACCTAAAGGTTGTTGAGTAACTAATGAATATGGACCAGTAGAACGAGCATGTAGCTTATCATCTACCATGTGGTGTAGTTTAATCATATACATGACACCAACAGCAATACGATTATCAAAAGGTTCACCAGTACGACCATTATAAAGAATAGTCTTACCATCTTCATCCATTCCAGCTTCCTTCATCATATCAATAATGTCCTGATTATTAGCTCCATCAAATACTGGAGTAGCAAAATGAACATTTAATTTTTTAGCAGCCATACCTAAATGCAATTCAAGTATCTGTCCAATATTCATACGGCTAGGTACACCTTGTGGATTTAACATAATATCAACTGGAGTACCATCTGGTAAATATGGCATATCTTCTTCTGGTAAAATAAGTGAAATAACACCCTTATTACCATGACGACCTGACATCTTATCACCAATTTGAATCTTACGTTTTTGAGCTATATATACACGAATTACTTTACTTACACCAGCAGGTAACTCGTCATTATCTTTTCTAGAGTAAATCTTAACATCGTGAACTATACCTTCTCCACCATGTGGAACACGTAAAGAAGTATCTCTAACTTCACGAGTTTTTTCACCAAATATTGCATGTAGTAATTTTTCTTCAGAAGTAAGTTCAGCCATACCCTTAGGAGTAACCTTACCAACTAAGATATCACCTTCATGAACTTCAGTACCGATAATAACGATACCGTTTTCATCTAGATTCTTACGAGCATCATCACTTACATTTGGAATATCACGAGTAATTTCTTCTGGCCCTAACTTAGTTTCACGACATTGCATTTGGTAATCTTCTATATGAATTGAAGTATAAACATCATCTTTAACTAATTTTTCATTTAATATAACGGCATCCTCATAGTTATAACCATTAAATGTCATAAATGCTACAACTACGTTTTTACCTAAAGCTAGTTCACCTTTATCCATACTTGGACCATCAGCTATAACTTGTCCACGATCTACTTTTTCACCAACACTTACAGCAGGCCTATGATGATAACATGAATCTTGGTTAGATTCTTCAAAATTAGCTAAGTAATAAGTGTCTTTTCCACCTTTATTCTTAACTACTATTTGTTGAGCATCAACGTATTCAACTATACCATCTGCCTTAGCTGTGATAGCAGCACCAGAATCTCTAGCAGCAATATATTCAACCCCTGTACCAACAAGTGGAGCTTCTGCCTTTAATAAAGGTACAGATTGACGTTGCATGTTAGCACCCATCAAAGCACGAGTAGCATCATCATGTTCCAAGAATGGTATACAACTTGTAGTAACGGCTACTACCTGTTGAGGTGATACATCTATATAATCAACCTGTTCTGGTTTAACTAAAATATTTTCTCCCCTAAAACGAGCTGCTACTTGATCATCAATCATAACATTATCATCATTAGTAGTAACAGTAGCCTGAGAAATAATAACATCATTTTCCTCATCTGCAGTCAAATAATCAACTTGATCAGTTATCTTGCAGTTATCAACTTTACGATATGGAGTCATAATAAATCCATAATCATCAATTTTAGCGTAACTAGCAAGTGAAGTAATAAGTCCAATATTCTGACCTTCAGGAGATTCAATAGGACATATTCTACCATAGTGAGAAGGGTTAACGTCACGTACTTCCATACCAGCACGATCACGAGATAATCCACCAGGTCCTAAGGCTGATAAACGACGTTTATTTGTAAGTTCACTAATAGGGTTAATCTGATCCATGAACTGAGATAATTGACTTGATCCAAAGAACTCTTTCATAGCAGCAGTAACTGGTCTAATATTAATAAGTGTTTTAGGAGTTACTTCTTCCATTTCCTGAGTAGTCATTCTTTCACGAATAACTCTTTCCATACGGCTTACACCAATTCTAAATTGATTTTGTAAAAGTTCTCCAACTTGACGAATACGACGATTACCTAAATGGTCAATCTCATCGAAATTACCAAAACCTGCTAATAAACACAAATAATAAGAAACTGATGCATAAATATCAGGTATAGTCAAACGTTTAACTTCAACATCTTGATCATTTCCAATAAGAGTAATTTTCTCAGATTTTTTACTAGGATTATATATTTTTACTTCTTGAATACGATTATAAGTATCTAACTCATCATTTATTTTTGCTTCTCTCACACCATAACCATTTTTAAATATAGGACGTAATGTTTCAAGGACCTCTTTAGTAACGACAGTATCTTTAGGTACTATAATTTCATCATCAACTTTAATATCTTCTGCTAAAGTTTGATTAAGTAATCTATCCAAAACATTTAATTTACGGTTAAATTTATAACGACCTACTTTAGCTAAATCATACCTAAATTCATCAAAGAATCTAGTAATAATTTGGTTCTTAGAAGAATCCAATGTAGCTGGTTCACCTGGTCTTAACTTTTCATAAATCTCAATTAAAGCTTCATCAGTATTTTTAGTAGAATCTTTAAGAATAGTATTTTCAATATAATCATTTTTACCAAACATTTTTCTGATGTCATCATCACTAGAAAGTCCAAAAGCACGTAAAAGTGTAGTAAGAGTTACCTTTCTTGTACGGTCAATTCTTACATATAATACATCTCTAGCATCAGCTTCAAATTCTAACCATGTACCACGAGTAGGTATAATCTGAGAAGTAATTAGAGATCTACCATTTTTATCAATTTCATAGTTAAAGTACACACTTGGACTACGTACCAACTGTGACACAATAACACGTTCTGCCCCATTAATAACGAAAGTTCCACTATCAGTCATAATAGGCATATCACCTAAAAATATTTCTTGTTCCTTAACTTCACCAGTTTCATGATTAAAAAGCCTAACATCAACCTTTAAAGGAGCTGAGTAGGTAGTTTCACGATCTTTGCATTCTTTAATTGAAAATCTTGGCTCATCAAAATGATAATCACCAAATTCCAATGATAAAGTTCCAGCAAAGTTCTCTACTGGAAATAAATCATCAAATACCTCTTTAATACCAGTATTGACAAACCATTGATAAGATTTAGTCTGGATCTCCAATAAATCTTTCAACTCATAAGTATTTTTAATTCTAGAAAAACTTCTTCTTTTGCGATATTTACCACAATCAATTACCTTATATGCCACTAAAATTCACCCCTATACACATAATAATCAAAGAACATATTTACTAAAAATAATACGTTGCCAATTTATATTATTAACACAAAACAAGCAACAAGTCAATGAAAAATGCATCGAATTACGAAAAAACCTTTATTTTTAGCTAATATACTTACATCATAATATTTTTTCAAGTCGATTATAATCGATTTAGCACCTTGATCCTTGTGAACAACTAAAAACAACCTACCACCAGAAACAAGATAATTTCTAGCCTCCATAATAATAGAATATAAAATAGTTTTTCCAACTCTTATAGGTGGATTGGTAACAATACTATCATATTTATTAGAAATAGAACTATATGCATCACTTTCAAAAATATTAGCCTTAACTTTATTTAAATCCGCATTCATTTTAGCTAAATGAATAGCACGTTTATTAACATCTACCATGTCTACATTAGCACCAGTAGCTTTACTTAAATATATCCCGATAGGTCCATACCCACAACCAATATCTAAAATATTACCGTTAAGTTCAGTTAATGGTAAATTTTCTAATAAAGATCTAGTACCAAAATCTAACTTTGATTTAGAAAAAACTCCATTATCAGTATTAAATTTCAAATCAGTACCACAAATATTAACTGATATTTGCCTAATTTCACTTTTTAAATCAACATTATCAAAATATTGAGCCAATATACTTCCTCCACTTCCAAATAAAGAAAAGAACTAACCATAAAATATAAATAGTTAGTTCTCCTTTCGTACCCATATAATACAATATTATTTATAAAATATCAAGCAGAATTTTACTAATAATTTTAGGTTAGTCAATTTTAGACAAAAGAAAAGAAGAAATTATTAAATTTCCCCTTTAATAAAATCTGCCTACTTAAATTCAACAGTAGCTCCAGCTTCTTCAAGCTTAGCTTTAATTTCATTAGCTTCGTCTTTAGAAACGTTTTCTTTTACAGTTCCATTTGAATCAACGATATCTTTAGATTCTTTTAAACCTAATCCAGTAATTTCACGAACTACTTTGATAACGTTAACCTTTCCAGCACCTGCATCAGAAATTACAACAGTAACAGTTGCGTTACTATCATCTGCAGCTTCACCAGCAGCAGGAGCAGCAGCTACTGCTACAGCAGATGGATCTACTCCAAATTCTTCCTTCATTGCATCTACTAATTCTTTAATTTCTAAAAGACTCATTTCTTTTAAGCTTTCAATAAAGCTTTCTTTAGTTAATTTAGCCATTTCTATTTTCCTCCTTAAATTTTAATTTATTTTTATTCAGCATCTTTTTGTTTAGAATATAAATCTAAGCAAATTGACAAGTCTTTTGGTATACCAATCAACGCACCAGCTAACATAGTAAGTAATCCTTCTCTTGATGGAATCTTTGCAAGTTCTGATAAAGCATTTTGATCAGAAACTTCACCATCAACAATCCCTACTTTTAATACTAAAGCTGGATGTGTTTTAGCAAAATCTGATAAAACTTTGATTGGAGCTACCGCATCAGTTCCATATGCCAAAGCACTAGGTCCTTCTAAACTAGAAGTTAAATCAACATTTAAATCTTTAAAAGCTCTAGCCATTAAAGTATTTTTAAATACTTTGTAATCTGAACCAGATTCTCTTAATGATCTTCTCAATTCCTTTGATTCGTTATCAGTAAGACCACGATAATCAAATAAAACGATTGTAGAAGCATCAGATACAGTTGACTTTATTTCATCAACAACCTCTTGCTTTTGAGCCAAAATTTTAGCACTTGCCATAATCACACCTCCTTTATATATCTTAATTTAGGGATGCCACAAAATAAAAGTTCCCAAGTACCCCTGAGAACTTTACTAAATTTAGTCCTCGGTAGGATTTATTTAACACCTACTGTCTATGGCACCAATAAATTAATACTTATTATAAGGAATTATTTATTATTTGTCAAAAGAATTTAACAAAATTTTAATTCCAGGACCCATTGTTGTAGTAACAGAAATATTTTTGATATAATCACCTTTTACAGTTGCTGGCTTAACTTTAATTAGAGCAGCCATAAATGCATCTAAGTTTTCAAGTAATTGATTTTCATCAAAAGATACTTTTCCAATTATACCATGAACATTTCCGAAACTATCAGTTCTATATGTAACACGCCCAGCCTTAACTTCATTAACTGCTTTTACTACATCAGTAGTAACAGTTCCTGTTTTAGGATTAGGCATTAATCCCTTAGGACCAAGAACCCTACCTAACTTACCAAGTAAAGGCATCATATCAGGAGTAGCAATCATTACATCAAAATCAAACCAATTTTCTTTTTCGATTTTTTCAAGTAAATCTGTATCTCCTACATAGTCAGCTCCAGCTTCTTTTGCTTTAGTAGCATTTTCACCTCTAGCTATAACTAATACACGTTTTGTTTTTCCTGTTCCATGAGGTAACACAATAGCACCTCTTAATTGTTGATCAGCTTTCTTAGTGTCTAAATTTAGACGTACAGCAACTTCAACTGTAGAATCAAATTTACTAACAGAAGTTTCTTTAACTAACTTAATAGCTTCTTCTTTAGTATATAGTTTACCTTTTTCTACTTTAGATAAAGCATCAACATATTTTTTTCCTCTTTTTTTCATTTTCATTCCTCCTTATGTGGTTCTAGCATATTATGCTAACGCGAGACTTAGATAAGCGGATAATCTCTCCCACATAGGTTAATAAACCTATATGAATCTATTTACTAATCTTCTACTTCAATACCCATATTTTGAGCAGTTCCAGCAACAATCTTCATTGCTTCTTCTACTGTATAAGCATTTAAGTCAGGCAATTTAGTTTCTGCAATTTGTTTTAACTGCTCTTTAGTAATCTTACCAGCAACTTCAGTACCAGGTTTACCAGCACCTTTATTAACTTTAGCAGCTTTCTTAATTAAGAATGCAGCTGGTGGAGTTTTAATTACGAAATCAAAACTTCTGTCATCATAAATTGATATTTCAACTGGTAAAATATCACCCATATTTTCTCTAGTTGCATCGTTATATTTAGTACAAAAATCTTGTAAATTAATTCCAGCAGGTCCCAATACTGTTCCAACGGGTGGAGCAGGTGTAGCTTTACCAGCAGGAATCTGTAATTTAATCTTTCTTACAACTTCTTTTGCCACGAAAAACACCTCCTATAAATTTTATTTCGTTTTCGCGAGTGGTCCTAATAGCTTTCCGCTTCTCAACTTTGCTTCCCACTTAATTTCATCTATATAAATAATATAGCCCCTAAATAATATCACGTTGTTATTAAAAATGCAAGTTTTTTCTAATAGATTTTACTACATTTGTATGAATATCATTTGAATTTTCTTCAGTCTGTTCAAAAATGTTATCTAATCTATTTGTAAGATTAGTAAATTTTGGTTCAACATTTTTATCAACTAAATCTAAATATGAATATTTTAAATACTCACAAGACTTATCAGAAATTAATTTACTATCTACATGAAATTCTTCAAAATTAGTAATATCTAATTTTCTACTATATAGTGCCTTAGCTAAAGCAGTATCATATGGAAAAGTGATTGTATTTAAATAAATTATTTTCTCTTCATCACTTAAGGAACTAAAAATAGTATATTGTTCTTCATCATCATAAGTCAATTCAACCATTTCGTCACTAGTCAATTTAGTATATTCAATTAAAAAGTTTAGATATGCTAACTTTTTAACTATAACATATCTTTTAGTATTATTTGTAAGCAATTACGCAACCTCTATTTCTGATATATTAACTTCTACAGAAGTTTCTTGTCCAAACAAATCAACTAATAACATTACTTTTTGATCAACTGCATCTACAGAATCAATAGTACCAAACATTCCAGCAAATGGTCCAGAACTGATTTTTACCTTAGCTCCTACTTCTAGTTCTTTATTAACATCAATACGACTCATACCCATATTATTAAGGATCTTATCTACTTCATATGGTTGTAATGGAGTTGGTTTAGCACCCTTACCACTTGAACCAATAAATCCTGTTACCCCTGGAGTATTACGAACAACATACCAAGCTTCATCACTCATAACCATTTCTACTAAGATATATCCAGGAAACATCTTTTTAACTTTTTCCTTAGTAACCCCATCCTTAACTTCAACTTCTTTTTGCTCAGGAACAATTACTCTAAAAATATAATCTTTCATATCCATACTTTGAGCACGCATTTCAAGTTTTTCCTTTACTTTATTCTCATGTCCAGAATAAGTATTAACTACATACCATTGTTTATCCATATATTACACTCCCATCTTTAATAATGCTAAGATTAATTCAATTAAATAAAAGAATACTGCAAAGAAAATAATAAAAATTATAGTAGCTATTGAATACTTAACCATATCCTTTTTACTTGGCCATTTTACCTTAGATACTTCTTTACGAATTTCATGCCAAAAATGTCCCTTATTTGACTTTGTTTTTTTCTTTTTAGCATCACTCTTACTCTTACTATTACGTAGCTTTAAATTATCTTTTTTATCTTCCTTAGTTGTTTTCTTAGTTAACTTTTGAACCTCTGATTCTACATCAACCATTTCACGAGTAGACTTAACAATTTTTGCCATTTTTTCACCTAACCTTTTTTGTCAAAATAAAAACACCTTTCCGTGCTAACAATAAAATAGCATAGAAAGGTTTAAAAGTCAATAAATTATGCTAAATAAAAAGCAAATAATACTGTAAGCATAACTAACGCAAAAACTAAACAAGTGATAAAAACATAATTAATCATACCAGCTTCATTATCACTGTTTGCCATAGCACGACCTATAGGAGTACTTTTAGTGTACTGTATCATATTACTATGAGTATTACCAGTAGCAGCTTTTTTATTAATATAATCACTAAAATAAGAAAAAGGTAGAGTACTATTCACAGAAGCATTCAAAATTATATCAGAGTAATAATTCACATCTTCACTAGGAATAAAAGTTTTAATAGTATCAAAATTATCACTCAAAACCTGTAAATTAAGCAATCCATTTTCTAAATTATACTCTGGAAAATATAAACAAACCGCCAAATCTGCCATCCACACTAAATTTAATTTTTTCATCTGTTCAAAATCTTGATAGCTATTTGGAGAATAAGTATATATTTCATCAAAATAAGGCTCACCACTAGCAGGATCTATAGATATTTTTTTAGGATTTACTTCAAAAAGATATCCACCTTGTTCATGAATATTCTTAAGTTTTAAATCGAGTCTATATAAAAACTCCCTCTTATTCTCCAAAGAGGCATTAGAAATTCCGTAATCTATAATATTTATATCTCCCATAGTATCACCTATTATCAGTATAACACCCTTTCCCGGAATTGAAAAGAAGCTAAATATTTTTTTAAACGAATACGTACCCTATACATAATATTACCTACATCCTTTGGCGATATATCAAGTAAAGTAGCTATTTCCCGATTAGTAAAACCATTATAAACAAGTTCCATTACTTGCCCATGTAAAGGGATTAAATCCCATATAAAATTATGTATATGCTTAGATACCTCAGAAAATTCTGTCAAACTTAGTGGATTTTCTTGATTATTATCTTTTATATAATCAGTAATAGATTTACTATCAGTAATATCCAAATTCAACGAAATAGCTGTAAAATTAAATAAATTTCTACTTGAAGTCATAACTCTAACATAATTTGATAATTTACTTCTCAAACTAATTACTAAAAACGTATAAAATAAAACATCTTCCCTAGAATCATAAAAACTTACCGCTCTAAAAAAAGCCAAATAAGCTTCTTGGGTTAAATCATCATAACTAATTCCATAAGATTTAAACTTACGATAAAATCCAGATACCATATTTCTAATCAACGGAAGGTATTTCTGAAGCAGAATTTTTCTAGCATCATCATTTTCTTCCTCAATTAAATATAATAATTCATAGTCATTAAAATCCTTGTAGTCCATTTTCTATCCTTTCTTTTGTCTAACCACCTCATATATCATAATACCTGCAGCTACTGAAGCGTTTAAACTATTAACTTTGCCATACATAGGAATTTTAGCTATAAAATCACATTCTTCTCTAATAATTTTACTCATGCCATTACCCTCATTGCCAACTATCAAAGCAACTTTACCAGAGTAATCTATACTACGATAATCCTCCCCATCCATATCAGTACCAACTATCCAAAAGCCATGCCTCTTTAGTACTTCCATCGTCTGTCTTAAATTAGTTACCATAGATATTGGCATACACTCAGTAGTACCCACACTAGTTTTCATAACTGTACCATTTACTTCTACTCCACGATTTTTAGGAATAATAATACCATCTACTCCTGCAGCTTCACTAGTTCTAATAATAGCACCAAAGTTATGTGGATCTTCCAAATGATCAAGTATAACTAAAAAGCATTCATCTTTATCATAAAAAGATTCTATTTCTGTATACCTAAAATCCTCTACATCTAAAATTATACCCTGATGTACACCATTTGCAAGTCGGTCTAATTCAATTTTTTGCATGAATTTGGGCTGAATTTTGCATTTTCCTAGGAGCAAATCAATTTTTTCATCATGAAAACCAGCTTGTAAATAGATTTTTCTAACTTTTTCATTTTTTTTCAAATACTGTTCTGCAACATTTCTACCATAAACTAACATGTTAATCCCTCCAATATTAATTTCATAATTTCATCAATCCTATCTTTCTGATAAGTTAAATCCAAATAACCAATTAACGCTTCAAGCCCTGTTGCATACTTATATGTAACAACATCACAGTTTTTAGGATGTGAATTATTCTTATAATTTCGTGCTCTCTTAATAACGTTCATTTCTTCCTCAGTAAAATAATTTCTATCAATTAATTCTAATAAAAACTTAGCCTGACTCTTAGCACTAACATATTTAATAGATTCACTCTGTAAATCATTAACATTACTAATACTTTTACTAATCAAAAATCTTCTTACATAATTCTCATAAATAGTATCTCCTAAATATGCTAAAACTAAGACATTTATTTCTAAGACATCTTCTACTTTTGCCATAATTTCACCCTCACATTTATATAATAACATAAAATTAAAATTAAAAAAACTTAGCCCAAATAGAAAATTACGCTAGCTAAGTTTAATTATTATAATATTGTATAAGTTGTTCCATCTTTAGTATCTTTAAGTTCAACTCCTCTAGAAAGCAACTCATCTCTAATTGAATCAGCTAAAATAAAATTTTTCTCTTTTTTAGCCTGATTTCTTTCCTCTATCTTTTTCTCAATATATTCAGATAACTCATCATCAATACTAATTTCTTTTTCTTCTTCTATTAAGTTTAAAGATAATACTTTATCAAAATCATCTATTAAATATAACTTAGTAAAATCAGTTAGTTCAACATCTTTAAGTACATCATAAATTAAAGTTAGCATACTAGAAGTATTTAAATCACTGGAAATAGCATCTTTAAACTTATTCTTATAATAGTCAATTTTATCTTCATGTAAATCTGGAGTTCTATTTAATTTAGCTATTCTTGATTTTAATTTAAAATATGCATTTTGGGCCTGATCTAATGCCTCATAAGAAAAAACAAGTACTTTTCTATAATGACTGCCTAAACAGAAATAACGATAACTTAATGGGTCATAACCTTTTTCCTCTAACAAAGATACAGTTAAAAACTCTCCCTTGGATTTACTCATCTTACCAGTCTGATCATTTAAGTGTTCTCCATGTACCCAGTAATTACACCATTTATGGCCAAAGTAAGCTTCACTCTGAGCTATTTCATTAGTGTGATGAGGAAAAATATTATCAACACCACCACAGTGTATATCAAGATACTCACCTAAGTATTTACCACTAATACCACTACACTCTATATGCCATCCAGGATATCCAACACCCCAAGGAGAATCCCATCTCATATCTTGATTTTTAAACTTACTATCAGTAAACCATAACACAAAATCAGCAGGATTATGCTTAGAATGATCCTCTTCAACAGTATCACGTACACCAACCATTAAATCTTCTGGATTTTTACCTGATAATTTATAATAATCTTTAGCTTTGCTAATATCAAAATAAACATTTCCATTAGAAATATATGCATACCCATCATCAAGCATTTTAGAAATCATTTTAATATATGTATCGATATTATGACTAGCTGGTTCTACTATATCCGGCTTTTTAATATTCAACTTACAACAGTCGCTAAAGAAAGCTTCAGTATAAAATTTAGCTATTTCATAAACAGTTTTTCCCTCACGAGCTGCACCCTTAGCCATTTTATCTTCTCCTGTATCACCATCACTAGTTAAATGACCAACATCAGTTATATTCATAACTCGTTTAACATCATAATCTAAATACCTAAGACCCTTTTCTAATATATCCTCAAATATATAAGTACGTAAATTTCCAATATGAGCATAGTGATAAACAGTAGGCCCACAAGTATACATTTTAACTATATTCCCCTCATGTGGAACAAAATCTTCTACTTGTCTAGTAAGAGTATTATATATTTTCATAATTTATCACCTATTTTTCTATATTCCTTTTCAACTAAAATTATTATACCATGTGTTTAATTAAATACAAGAAAAAAGAACTAAACATAAATGTAAAGCTCTTAAAACAAATATTACTATCAATATTAATTCTGCATATTAACATAAACAACATTTTTACCATCCAAAATGTTATCAATTATATAATTATTAATCTTATCTTCTAATACTTGGTCTATTTTACGAGCACCAAATTCATTATATCTAGTAAGATTAACTATTTCATTAATAATATTATCACTAATATGCACTTTTATTTTCTTTTCTTTAAATATTTTCTTTATATTATTAAGTTTATTCTTAACTATTACAGTTATATTCTCTTTATTAAGTTTATTAAAGTAAATAACTTTTTGAATACGGTTTAATAGTTCTAAAGATAAAAATTCTTTTAATTTACTATCTTCCTTACTACTTTCACAAACAAAACCAACTTCCTCCTTATTAAATCCTATATTACTAGTCATAATAATTATATTATGGTTTAAATGAATAGTATTTCCTTTAGAATCAGTAATTTTCCCATCATCCAAAACCTGTAGAAATAAATTAAGAACTGTAGGATGTGCTTTCTCTATTTCATCTAATAATATAATAGAATGTGGTTTATTTTTAATTTCTTCTAGCTTATTTCTACAGTCATCATAACCAACATATCCTGGAGCTGAACCTATAATTTTATTTATGGAAGCACTATCACGATATTCACTCATATCAAGTCTAATAAAATTATCACTTCCAAATAAGGCCTTACTATATTCCTTAGCTAACATTGTTTTACCAACTCCAGTAGGACCAACAAATAAAAATGAAGTTGGTTTTCCATTATCTATTAATCCCAATCTTAATCTCTTGGTAAAATTAACTAACTCTTCAATTGCCCTATCCTGACCTTTAACACTTTTTCTTAAAGTATTATCCAAATTAGTCAAAAAACGTTGCTTACAACTATCTACATCATATACTGGTATTTTAGTTTTCAAACTTATAACCTTTGCAACATCACTATTTCTAACAACTTTAGTATTCTTATTCTTTAACTTTTTCAACTCCATATTATTGATTTCACTATGTATTTCCTTTTCTTTTAAACGTAAGACCGTAGCCATCTTAAAATCCTGCTTCATAATTGATTGATTCTTTTTATTAACTATTTCAATTAATTTATCATGACACTCATCTATAACTTTACTATCCTTATCAACAGTTAATGCTACCATAGAACATACTTCATCTAAAACATCTATAGCCTTATCAGGTTGCTTACGATTATATATATATTTATCAGTTAAACTTATAATAGTTTTAAGTACTTCATCATCGACCTTTACTCCATGATATTCTTCATAAAGAGGTCTAAGCCTATATAAAATATCATAGACTAATTCTCCTTTAGGTTCCTCTATAAATACCATTTGAAAGCGTCTATCAATAGCCTTATCCTTTTCAATAGATTGTTTATATTCATCGGTAGTAGTTGCACCAATTAAATGAATTTTACCACGTGCCAATGCTGGTTTAAAAATATTAGCTGCATCAATAGCTCCCTCTGCACCTCCAGCGCCCATTAAAGTATGAATTTCGTCTATAAAAAGTATAATAGAATCATCATTTTCTATTTCTTTTAACATCTTAGTAATACGTTCTTCAAATTCCCCTCGATACTTTGTCCCAGCAACTAAAGCAGCTATTGATACTGATATCAATCTTTTACCACGCAACTTATCTGAAACTTTGTTTTGTACAATCAATCTAGCCAGTTCTTCAACTATAGCTGTTTTACCTACACCAGCATCACCTATTAATAAGGGATTATTTTTAGTTCTTCTAGATAAGATTTCCATTACACGTTTTAATTCTCCACAACGCCCAATCACAGGATCAATATTATTTGATAATGCTTTTTCTGTTAAGTCAACGCCATATTCTTCAACAATTAATTTCTTCTTACCATTACGATGCTTTTTATTCACAATTTTAGTAGAAAAATAGCTTTGTAATTCTTCGATGTTAATATCGAGTTTATTAAGTACACGAACAGCAATGCCTTCATCTTCCTCTAGTATAGCGAATAATAACTGTTCCGTTGTTACCTCACCATTACTGGATTCTTTACTAATTAAAATAGCAGTTTCTAAAATTCTTTTCAACAATGGTGTATATAAAAACCAGTTGTTTTCTTCTTTACCTTCACCAACTATCCCAATTAGTTTGTTTCTAAAATTAGTATAAGTTACTCCAAAATCAGCTAACTTAAAACTAATTTCCTTACTAACTTTCATAATAGCCATGAACAAGTGTTCACTACCAACATAGGGATGTTTTAACTTCTGCATCTCTTTTTTTGCATTCATCAATACCTTTTGTGCTTCTTCACTAAATTTAGAAAACATAAAATCCCTCCTGTACATTCTATGAATATTATGTAACCTTTAGAATTTTTTTAAACAGAAAATATGAATATAAACAAAAAAAAGACACCATTTACGGTGCCTAAGCTAACTATATAGCTAAAATAATAAGAAATATAATTAGTAATACAATAAGTACTTCAACAAATATTTTCCAAATATATTTTAGCCATTGTCCATATGGAATATTCAAATAAGTTAAAGTTCCTATTAGAATAACACTAGTTGGTACCACTAACATAGCTAAACCATATACTGCTTGGAATATAACTTCAACTAATGGATATAAAGTTGCATCTCCAATAACACTCATAACATATGGTACAGTGCTTTGGGCAGTATAAACAGTCTCTACATTAAATAAACTAGCAAACATAGCTACAATAGTCATAGTTACTACATTAAGACCAGATGTTAATCCCATAATGAATTTAGTAATCATTAATTGGAATGGATGATAAGTACAAATAATAAGTACTACATAAGCAAGCATCATAGTAACTATTGGCTTAACAGCCTTACTAATTCCCTCTTCGATTCCATCAACTATATCACTAAATTTGACGCGATATACAAGTGAAAGAATTAAAGAACCAATCATAATAAGTACAGGAATTTCAACATTAAAACTCCAAGATCCAAATTCACTATAAGTACCTAATAGTTTAGCAAAAATTGGGAATTTTCCAATTTCAAAACCATCAATAGCATTCTTTGCATCTGTAAACCAAGTAATATCAAATAATCCAGACCAATCAAATACAGCTAAAGCTAAGATAATTAAAATAAAGTCAAATATAAGTACAAAAGGCCAACATTTAACTTTTTTAGTATCATTAGCACTAACCTTTAATATTTCATCTGAATTCTTAGCCATACTAGCTCTAGTACTCTTAGACTTAGTTTTAGTTGACTTAGTCTTAGCAGATGTCTTAGTAGACTTACCTGTTTTAGTATCCTTTTTAGTAGTTGTTGTTTTCTTAGTTGTTTTATTACCATCTTTTTTAGTAACCTCTAAAGCTTCAGATTTAACTTCTACATCAACCTTTTTCTTAGAAGTAGTTACTTCTGCTTCAACTACAGTGTTTTTAGTCTTCTTAGCATACATTAAAACATTAGCAATTAAAATGATAATGAATGCAACTAAAATAACTATTTTAGAAACTAATTCATCCATTGTCTTAAGTCCTAGTAATTGATTTAAATAACTAACACTACTAGTACCTAATGTTGTACCAGCAAGACCAGCAGCAACAGAACCAACAGTTACACTAGCAGCTACTAGTTTATTATATCCCATAGCTATTACTATAGAAATAACGAATGGGAAAATAAAAATCATTCCAAATGATAAACCAGTAACAGATACTATAATAGCTGTTAATGCCATTACTAATCCTAAGAAAATAGGTTCACGACCAGTATATGCATTCTTAATTTTCTCAATTAGTGTATGATATGCAGGTATCTTATTAGCAATTCCATAAAAAATACTAACTACAAGAGCATAAACAATAACGTATGAGAAATAAGTAACAGCTACCATTGGATAAGAGAATAAATCAAATAATCCAACTTGAACCCTTTCTCCTTCTACTAAAACTGAATTGAACGATGCGCTAGGGAAAATCCAACTGCACAAAGTTACCACTAATATCGTAGCTAAAACTACTACTGAAATATTTTTTCTTTTCTTCATATTAACCTCCCATATTAATTATACATACTTTTTTAGGAAAAATAAACGTTTTACACAAAGTTTTTAATAAATTTTAGCTAAAAAAAGCAGGTAACGACTACCTGCAAACTATTTATTCTTCATTATTATCTAAAGGTCTCATTAATGGAAACATAACTACATCACGAATACTATCACTACCAGTTAATAGTTGAACTATTCTGTCTATTCCCATACCCCAACCTGAAATAGGTGGCATACCATATTCCATAGCTGAAATATAATCATAATCCATATCCATAGCATCTAAATCACCGGCAGCTTTTAAATTAGCCTGTTCAAGTAATCTTCTTTCTTGTTCCTGTGGATCAACTAATTCACTATATCCATTAACTATCTCTGCTCCATTAATAACTAATTGGAAACGGTCACTAATCTCTGGTCTATCATCATTACTACGAGCAAGTGGTGATAAACTAGTTGGATGTTCAGTAAGATAAACTGGCCCTAACATATGAGGACGTGCTACCTTCTTATATAAAACATCTACTAAATTACCAAATCCTAAGTTTTCTAAAGGAACATCACTTTCGACTTCAATATGATTTTCTTTAATCTTAGCTAGTAACTTTTCCTTAGTATTATCAACATTAATATCAATATTAGCATATTTAACTAATAAATCTCTAAAACTTACTCTACCCCAATCACCACTCATATCGACAGTTTTATCACCAACTTGAATAGTAAGAGTTCCAAATATATTCATAATAATTGTTTGAAGCATATTTTGAATTAATTTCATATTATCTTCATAATTAAAGTAAGCTTGATATCCCTCTATCATAGTAAAATCCTGTAAGTGAGAAGCATCCATTCCTTCATTACGGAAACATCTAGCAATCTCATATACCTTTGGAATACCTCCTACTACAGCTCTTTTTAAGTAGGTTTCTGGAGCTATTCTTAAATAAACATCTAAATCAAGTGCATTATGATGTGCCTTAAATGGTCTAGCTGCTGCACCACTAGCTTTATTATTTAAAATAGGAGTCTCAATTTCCATATAACCAAGATTATCAAGATAATGTCTTAATTCACGTATAAATTTAACACGTATCTGAAAACGTTTTCTAGTATCTTCATTCATTATTAAATCTACATAACGTTGACGATAACAAGCCTCTAAATCTGTTAATCCATGAAATTTTTCTGGTAAAGGTTTTAAGGCTTTACCAAGGAAAGTAAAATTATCAGCACGTAATGTTTTTTCACCAGTATGGGTAGTAAAGATTTCTCCCTCAGCACCTAAAAAATCTCCTAAATCAACATTACTCTTAAAGAATGCATAAGCTTCCTCTCCAACTAAATCAATTTTAATAGATATCTGTAAATCCCCATTAATATCACGTAATTTTAAGAAACTCATTTTACCCATTTTTCTCATAAAAACAATACGACCAGCTACACGTACACCAGTAGTACCATCATCTAACTTGCTAGCATCTTCTAAAGAATGCGTAATTTCATATCGCTCGGGATATGGATTACAGTACTCTCTAATTGCATTAATTTTATCTCTTCTAACTAATTCTTGTTCACTAAATTCTCTCATAATTACACCTCATCACACATAATAACTCTTGTATGAGCTAGATAATCCTGAATACCACGCCCATCTTTACGATACATTGCCATAAAAGCTGATACTATAATAAGTATTGTTTGTACAGCTTGTAAACCATAACTAGCATAATAATATATCTCTTTATTCATAAATAATACCATACCAATTATTAAAATATTAATAAGTAAAGAATTAATAATAACTGAACGTAAAATATAATGATTAACAGTTAATTCCTCGGAAGTATTTGATACAACACGAATATGCATTAATTTTTTTCCAAGAGTCTGCCCTTTATTATAGCACTGAAATACAACAAAGTATAATATAATTATAACTACTTCAATAATCATAGAAATAACGTTACTATAATCAATATCATACACTACATCAATAGAGCGATTAATAAATTCACTAGTATTAATCTTAGAATCCAAAAAATCCGTTTGAATTTGTTCATATTCCTTCAAATATTTATCATGATTTTCTGAGTGTGGTACAACCATCAATACACCAGAAGCTACTATAGATACAATTAATATATCAATAATATAAGCAATTAATCTTGGAAAGAAAAATGCTTTCTGCATTTTATTATCAGTAACAGATACTTCAATTTTTTTACCATTATCAGATTCATTAACTTGAACGGTTGCATCAATAATCTTTTTCTTATTTGCCATTAATTTCTTCCTCCTTTAGATATTTCTTATAACAGTTCAATATCTCAATTATATCAGATATTTTACTACATAGAAATATTTTATTTTTAATTTCATTGGATTTTGGCATACCCTTTAAATACCATGCTATATGACTACGTATTTCCAATACTGCTAGTTTCTCATTTTTTAATTTATATAAATTATCCAAATGTTCCAAGCACATATCTATACGTTCTTGATATGTAGGATTAGGTAAAATAATATTATCTTCTAAATAAGCGTTTATTTGTCTTATTAACCATGGATTACCAAGTACACCTCTACCAATCATAATAAGATCACACCCAGTTTCATCAAGCATTTTTTTGGCACTATATATATCAACTATATCTCCATTCCCTATAACTGGAATTGAAACAGCTTCTTTTACTTGCTTAATAATCGACCAATCTGCCTTACCACTATATCCCTGACTGCGTGTCCTAGGATGTATACATATTGCGCTAGCACCAGCTTCTTCACATATTTTAGCTACCTCTACTGCATTTATATGCTCACTATCCCAACCACTTCTAATTTTTACAGTTACTGGAATTGGTACAGCTCGAACAACACTAGAAACTATTTCTTTGATCTTAGCAGGATCTTTTAAAAGTGCGCTACCAGCCTGAGCACGCACAGCAACTTTTGGAACAGGACACCCCATATTAATATCTATGATATCTGGATGCATATTTTCATAAATATATTTAGCTGCAGCTACAAACGAATCTTTATCACTACCAAATATTTGTTGAGTAATTGGCCTTTCTTCATCTTCCATATAAAGCATATCTAACGTTTTTTTATTATTATAAAAAATGGCTTTATCACTAACCATTTCTGCATAAATTAAACCAATGCCCATTTTTTTTATAATTTTACGAAAACTAGAATTACCAATTCCAGCCATAGGAGCAAGCACTGTCTTATGTTTTATCTCTACATTTCCTATATAAACCATAATATCCCTCAAATCACTATAGATAATAACACAAAAAATAAATAAAAGATATAACTATTTAGCCACTTTCTTAAAAATAATATAATTATATCTAATATCACTAGCGGTATTGATTTTATAATCTTTTCTAGATTCTATCCCTCTATAATAAATTTCATAATCAAAATCATGTAGTAATAAATGATACAAGTAATCATTTTCTTTAACCAATAAATGTGTAAACTTATATTTATCTAAAAAATCTTTATAGTAAATATGACCATTCTGTAGCATATATAATTCTTCTAATATATCAGATTTCTCATTATTAGCCTTTAAAAATATTTCAGCCCTACTATCAATATATACTTTAATACCTAAATATTCTGCATAATTACATTCTCCATAATTACAATAAAGCCTGATATTAGATACATCATTATCAGAAGTTAACTTATCAATACCACTTTTCATAGATGAATCCATTATCAAGAGTTCCTGATTAAAATTTATATAACCAAACGATATTAATAATAAAATAATCATAAATATATAAAAGTAAAAACCATTTTTATTATTTGGCTCACTAACATAGAAGAATTTATTTTTAAAATAATACCCTAATGAGTATATTCCACCAATGGCGAAAAATTCAATACCACGATATGAAGATATAGCTAAATATGTAGTTCCAATTAATAGTAAAAAGTGTCTTAAATGTAATTTTTTATTATTAAATACTAGATATAATAGATAAACACCAAACACAATAGCATATGAAACAAGTCCTCTTAATGTATGAACATCTGGAGCCATCATCTCAGTAATAAATAAATCAATTACTTCTACTCCATATGATGTAAATACATAAGTAATTGACTCTATTCCATAGGGATTTATAAATCCACATAAAAACATTATAGCCATTATACATAATAAAAGTTTATTATCTTTTTTACTGGAAGTTAATTTTCCAATATTAATACCTATATTTTCGATTATAAAAGGAATCATAAAGCAAAATAATAAAAACCACATAGAAGCATGACAATTAATCATTAGTAATGACAAAACTGGTAACAAATACAATATTTTTTTATTCTTATTAATAGTATAACTTTCTAAAATATAAAGTTCTGTAACAAGTATAGATAAAGAAAACATTTGTGGACGGGCAACAACGAAAGAAAATGAAATAATAATTGATATTATAAATGTAATTAGCACCGACAAATTACGCTTATTGTCTGTAATTACCATTAATAGTTTGTATGTAATAAATACTAAATATATATTTAATATATTAGTAATAATATATGGACCACTTTTACCAATAGCTGAATAACTTAAATAAAAAATAATATCCGGAATCCACTGCTGTATAACTAATGATAAATCATTATGAATAGTAAATTGATCAATAGTTATAAATCCATCATTTAAAATAGTTCTGCCTGTATTTATTAAAAACCAAATATCATTATCAAAAGACAAAGCCGTTAAGAATCCAAAAAAAATTGGTATTAATAAAAAAGATAAAGCTTCCCACTTAGATGGATGGTAATTAAATATTTTCTTCATTATTGCACCTCAATATAATTTTATCATACAAAGAAAAAAAGGAGTAGCACTCCTATAATGTTTTAACATAAATATTATCCAGATACTTTTTTTCTTCTAAGGTTGGAACAGTACTACTATAACAGCACTTATAATCATGCAAAGTATTAACTTGTCTTCTATATTCATCTATATTAATATTTTTAGGTAAAAATATAGGTTCTTCAACCATAGAAGCATATTGAAATAAAAGACTTTTAACTTTACCCATTTTATATTTACTAATATTACCAGTATTAATATGAAAAGCACTCATATATACTGTAACATCTCCATAAGGCATTATCACATACTCTTTATTTTCAACTTTCTCTAATTGTCTCATATTATTAAAATCAACTACAGGATAAATAATATTTCTTTTATTATATTTATTTACCAAGTCAATACCTTTACCATCTTTATTTGAATATACTATTTTACGTATTGGAGAATACCCAGGAGCAATAGTATAATCAGCCTTTAATATTTCTACTACCCAACCAATTTCAATATTACTTATAGTTTTTTCCATATTATGTCTCCATTTCTTTAATGATGAAAAAAGAGAAGTACTCTATTTATCTGCTTCCTTCTCTTCAAGAGCAGCTTCTAACTCCTCTTTGTTCATTTTAGTATAACCCTTAATGCCTTTTTCTTTAGCCTTAGCTTTTAACTCAGTCAAAGTTTCGTCTTTTTCTATAGGCATATGGCCAGTTTCTACTAATGAATCTATCTGTTCTTTAGTAATTGTTTCATACTCAAGTAATGTCTCAGCAATTAACTTAACTAAATCTCTATTTTCTTCAAGAATTTTATGAGCTTGTTTATAACACTCATCAATAATCTTACGTACTTCTTTATCTATTTCATGAGCAATCTCATTAGAGAAGTTTTTACTCTTATTATAATCTCTTCCTAAGAAAACTCCACCTTCCTGCTGTTCTAACTGTACAGGACCTAAATCACTCATACCATACTCAGTAACCATACTACGAGCTATTTTAGTAGCTTTCTCAAAGTCATTATGAGCACCAGTAGTTACTTCCTTGAATTCAATTTCTTCAGAAACCCTACCACCAAGTAAGCCTGTAATTCTTTCTAAAAGCTCACTCTTAGTAGCCAAATAAGTCTCTTCTTTTGGCATCATCAATGTATAACCACCAGCTTGCCCACGAGGTATAATAGTAATTTTTTGTACATCATCAGCATTAGGTAATTTAATACCAAGTACTGCATGACCTGCTTCATGATATGCAACAACCTTTCTTTCATGTTCATTGTACTTACGTGAAACCTTTGCAGGTCCACCAATAACACGATCAGTTGCTTCATCTATTTCACTCATAGTAATAGCATTTTTACCACGCCTTACTGCAAGTAAAGCCGCTTCATTTAATAAGTTTTCTAGTGCTGCTCCACTAAATCCAGGAGTTCTCTTAGCTAAATATCCTAAATTAACTGACTTATCTAACACTTTATCTCTAGCATGTACTCCTAAAATTTCTTCACGTTCTCTTACATCAGGTAAATCAACTGTAACTTGTCTATCAAATCTACCAGGTCTTAAAAGTGCAGGATCAAGTACATCAGCACGGTTAGTAGCAGCAATAATAATTATACCCTCGTTAGCACCAAAACCATCCATCTCAGTAAGTAATTGGTTTAAAGTTTGTTCACGCTCATCATGGCCTCCACCTAAACCAGTTCCTCTTTGACGTCCTACAGCATCTATTTCATCAATAAAAATTAAACATGGGGCATTATGTTTAGCCTGTTTAAACATATCTCTAACACGACTAGCGCCAACACCAACAAATAATTCTACGAAATCAGAACCACTAATAAAATAGAATGGTACATTAGCTTCTCCAGCAACAGCTTTAGCAAGTAATGTTTTACCTGTTCCAGGAGGGCCAACCAACAATACTCCTTTAGGAATTCTAGCACCTAATTTCTGGAATTTCTTTGGACTCTTTAAAAAATCAATTAATTCACTAACTTCTTCTTTTTCCTCTTTTAATCCAGCTACATCTTTAAAAGTAACTTTATTAGTATCATTACTTAAACGAGCTCTACTTTTACCAAAATCCATTGATTTATTAGCTCCACCAATTTGTCTAGTCAAAAAGAAGAAACCAGCACCAACTATAAGTAAAATAGGAACTACATTAACTAATATTAATAGTAATGAGCTTGATTCAGGATCAGCTTTAGTAGTTATTTGAAAAGTATTCTTTTCTTCTGCATCAAATACTGTTTTAATAACTTCATCACTTAATGGTACCCTAGCAAAGAAAGATTCATTTTCCTGATAGCCTTCCATCTTACCACGAATCTCATAAACTACTGCTCTTTCTTTAGGAGTAATAGAAAGTTCAGTAACTTTTCCACTATTTAGAGATTCAACTAACTGATCGTAAGTAAATACGTTAACATTTTGGTTAAAAACACTAAATAAATAATATACACCAAAAATAATCAATACTAAAAATAAATAAGGTAATAGACCTCTTTTTATACTATTTTTATTCACAAAATCTGCCTCCTTCAATAATATTTAACTATTATATCACATTTTTCATTTTTTTGTTTATTAAATTTACTTTTCTTAATACCAGGAATCCAAACAATTTCTCCAGTAGCATCAACAACTATTGGCCATAATTCTCTATCACTCATAGGAACTTTAGCATCTATAAAAATATCCTTAACTTTCTTATGTCCATTAGTACCCTTTAGAAACATCTTATCTCCATACTTACGTGTACGAACATATAACGGTAGGTTAATGTCACTACTATCCAATCTACATATATCATTACCATTAGTATCACATGAAGTAACTTTTTCTAAATGCTTACCATTAGGTAAAATAGCATAATCTATAAACTCCATATCATAATCATCAACTTCATTAACATCTCTTTTAAAAATAAGTCTACTATATTCTTTTATAACTTTAACAGAGTTAGGTAGATAAATGTATGTATTCTTTTTCTTAGAGTTAATTAAATTATGTATCAACTCAACATGACGATCATTAATAAGTATTAAATCATCATGATAAATTTCTTCCAAAATCTGATTTAAGATTTTCTCCTGAATAAATGGATCTAACTCCATATATAAATCAATATTTAGTATGTTATCTTTATATACTTTTAAATAAGCCTTTTTAACTTGCAAAGTAATATATTGATCACATTTTTCAAGCATTCTACTAAATTTTAAAAATTTTTCATGTACGTGTATATCTTCTTTCTTTAAGAAAGGTAACATTTCCATACGATAACGATTTCTAGTATACTTACCTTTATAATTAGATTGGTCTATAACGAAAGGTATCTTCTTTTTATTATCAAAATCTTCAAGTTCTTGTTTAGTAACATAAATAAGTGGTCTAACTAACTTATAAGTATTCATATCTACTACTTGACTAAATCCACTATAACCCTTTAGTGTAGAACCACGTGTAAGCCTCATTAGTATTGTTTCAACTAAATCATCTCCATGATGAGCAGTCATCAAATAGTTAGCATTATATTTCTGTACAATTTCATCAAAATAATGATAACGAATATTTCTTGCTTCATTATGAAAATTATCATCACTATATTTTTCAATCATCATACTTTCAAATGCTATATTATGTTTTAAACACCAATCTTCAAGAAATTCTTTTTCCTCTTTACTAACTTTTCTAACGTTATGATTAACATGACAGCATACTAAATGTATATCTTTCTTTTTACGTATATCATATAAAATATAAAGTAGGGCCATAGAATCAGGTCCACCTGATACTCCAACCACAATAATATCTCCATCTTTAAGACGCAATTCATTATTTAAAAAATCATAAACTTTATTCATTTTCATCACCTAAATTTCATTACATGAACTATTTTACCACAAACCCAAGAAAAAAGAGAAATTTATTCATTTCCCTCTGGTAATCTTAAAATTATTTCGCCATCTTTTGAATACATGTATTTTTCTCTTGCATAACGAGCTACATAATCAGGATCTTCTAATCTATTAGTTTCTTCCTTTAATTCAGCCTCTTTTTCACGTAAAGCTAACATTTCTTTTTTTAAGGTATTACGCTCTTCGTACTTATTAGATATTTCAATCCAATAATTACCAACTGCAGTAAATATTGCAATTATAACTAAAAAACAAACTGGAACAAATAAACACAAACGTGCACGAGATTTTTTCTGTTTCTTTGCCATAATTATCTACACCCTTCTAAGCTCATTATAATGTTCAAATGACAAAAATACAAGAAATTATATTGATAACTTTTGTCGTTTACAATAAAAGTGTAAATTATTTATATCTAATTTTAAAACTGAATATATTTCCAACTAAATATCCTATCAAAACTAAAAGATAAAAATATGGATGTAAAACAGCATTATTAATAGTTTTCATACTGATAAAATATAATAAGCAAACACCAACTACTACCACAAAATTCCAAATAATTTGATAAACTAATTTACCATAAAACAAATGATGATAACAGAGATTAATCACATATGAAACAATAAATCCATAAACAAATGAGAAAACCAAGCTTTGAATTTGTACACTTAATTCCATTATTTAAATAGCCTACTAATAATACTAGATTCTTTTTCTTTTTTAGTAGTGTCATCTACATACGCAAAGGATTTAACTAAACCTTTAATTGATACATTTCCCTGAAGAGTATCAAGTTTTAATAGTTCCAAATCTTCTCCCTTAATTACTAAATATCCCATTACAGTTTCCATTAAAAATTCTTCATTATCAAAGCTCTCAATCTTTTTAACTCCAGTTACTAAAATATTCTTTCTTTCAACTATATTAATACTATGATTATAATTATTAATTGTGTTATCCTTGTCCATATATATATCCTCCTAATAAATAATATGGTACAAATTTCAAACTAGAACAAAAAAAGAACCATAAAGGTTCTGGTACTACTTAAATTATTCTTCAGTTTCAGTTACAGGATCTTCTGCTTCTTCATAAGCTTTAAGAACTGCTTCTTCAAACATAGAACGAACTTCTGAATTAATTGGATGAGCTATATCTCTATATCCACCATTAGGAGTTTTTTTACTAGGCATTGCTATAAATAACCCTTTTTCTCCTTCAATGATACGAATATCATGAATAGCGAAACTATCATCTAATAATACAGAAGCAATTCCTTTCATTCTTGAACTTTCTTTGTCGATCTTACGAACATTTACAGATGTAATTTTCATATGTTACATATCCTCCTTCTAAAGTATTCCAACTTTATACTTTAATAATATAATATATTAACAAAAAAAGCAACAAAAACTGGTAATATATGACAGTTTTTGACTAATAAATACCTGCAAATTTTAATTAAGTACTATAAGTTTTTTCATAAGTACATCACTATAACTAAAAGATTTAAGAAAATTACTTTCTGCAATCAACACAATAAATATATAATCATATGTTTCAACAATCTTACCAGAAAATTCTTCTATTTGATTTCTATTACCATTAAAACGAAAATTTAAAGTTTTACCCTTATAATTAGCGACTCTATCTTTAATTTTATCTAAATTCATCTTGGATACCCCACAAACATACAACCCTTAGTTGCAACACCACCTATTCCATCAGCACCATACTTAGTTTTAGATAATAATGGTATTAAATCAATAGTTTTATTACGATCATATAAGGCTACTCCACTAGCTATAATAGCTGGATCTAGAGCATGAATATTAATACGTTTAGGACTAGAAGCAAAAGTAGCACCAGCCTTTATTAACTCTTCATAATTACTTTGACAAGCTCCAGCTACAATTATTAACTTATCTTGATCACGTTCATATTTTCTAGCCTCTAGTACTGCTTCAACAAAGTTTTCAGTATTCTTATAACTTGATATATCCTTTATAGAACCTTTCCTTTTATAATATGCATCATGACCAGTAATAACCAATATATCAGGCTTAAGTTTTTTCAAATAATTAACTATTTCGGACTTAACATCAACTTCATCTAAGCAAGCACCATAAGCCATAATATTAAGTTTCTTATACAAATTCATGCAACGACGTAAATAATCTTCATCACCATCAATATGTAAGATTTTTCCTGGTAAATAAAAGTATTCACTACGATCAAGTTGAATATCCTTATCTACCTTAGCTAATATAAGTCTATCGTCTTCTACTTCGTTATCACTTTCATTTACCTTATTTAAATCATCAAGATCACTATCAGCAAGCAATCTAATATTAATACCCTTTAAATAAGCAATATTACCAACTATATCAGTAATCTTAAAGATTAAATCATTATCATGTGAACTTCTAGTAACTAAATCGCCAATATGAAAAAGCATATCATCACCCATATAATGATATGCCTTTATTTTCTTATTATTACCAAATAAATTATTCTACTTCAAAAAAATCAAAATATTCTCCAAGATAATCACCAGAGTAACTATTAACAGTATTACAACTATATCCGCCTGGATGTTCACTAATATATTGATTTCCATATATAATACACTTATTCCTACAATCGCTTTCACTACTACAACTATTAATAGGGTTAGTACCATTTAATTCAAAATCAACAGTTTGCCATTTCCATGCTGGTTTATGATAATAATCATATTCACTAATACCCAAATCATCCCAAGGCTTAATCTCATTTACTTGATTATTATTTTGAGACGATGAATTATTATTATAACTATTATTATTTGTAGGAGTATTACCTTCATCTTTAGGAATAATTTTATTATTATCAGGTTGTGATGAATCAATTTCTTCTTTTTCCACTGAATTCTGTTGATTATTAAAATCAGTTTCAACTTTATCCACTTCATCTGTTGATTTTTCTATTTTTTCTGGAGTCAACTGTTCATAACTATTTTCATGACTAGAAACATAATCATGCCTAGAAAAATATAAACACACAATTACTAAACAACTAATAATCACCATTAATATAGAAATTATAATAAACATCTTTCTACTCATAATATACCTCAAACTAAATTATTACTTATATCACAGAATATATCTACTGATAAATTTTCTGCTCTAACATTCAAATCAAAATTATATTTGGATAATACTCTAGAAATAGTATCTAAATCATATGTCTTTAAATTATTGCGAAGAGTTTTTCTCTTAAATTGAAAACTATCTCTTACTAACTTAGTAAATACATTTCTATCTTTAATGTCAACTAAGGTATCTTTTTTATCTAAAGCTAACATCATGCTATCAACATTAGGTTTAGGTATAAAACAGTTTCTACCAACATCAAATAATTTAGAAACATCAAAATAAGAATTAAGTAATACCGTAATAGAGCCATAATCTTTAGAACCTGGTTTAGCACTAAACCTATCACCAACCTCTTTTTGGACCATTACTATAACCCTCTCAATATCTAAATTCATATCAATTATCTTTAAAAGTATAGGTGTAGTAATATAATATGGTAAGTTGGCAACAATATATAAGTGTTTATAAGAATACTCCTTTAAATCATCTACTACTTTCTGCTCTAAAAAGTCTCCGAAAATAACTTTAACATTTGAAATACCAGTTAAATTTTCTTCCAAAACCGGCCTTAGACTTTCATCAATTTCATACGCTATTACATATTTAGCTACTTCAGCAAGTTTTTTAGTTAAAATACCAGCACCAGGACCTATCTCTATCACTAAAGATTCATCTAATATATTACTTTTACTAACTATCTTATTTGGTATAGAATCATCTCTTAAAAAGTTTTGTCCATACTTCTTTTTAAATCTAAAATCATCAGTATTCAAAACAAACTCCCCCAATATCTACTAAAATATTATTTACTTACCACTTTATTTTTTCTTGAAGTAACATCAACAATTATCAAAAATATATTAGAAATAATTAATAGATATAACATTGATTTCATAGGAGCTATAACATCAGCAAAATAATTAAAATTAATCTTATATCCAAGTTTTAATATCATAACCATATTACTATCAAAAAAGCTACGATAAGCAGCAAATAATATTACTATAAAAGCAAAACAACAAGTAATATTATAAAATAAGCAGTTATTTACAGTTTTCTGTTTAAATATAAAATTTATAAGAAACAAAAATAATAATAGCACAAAAGGTAACATAGTTGGAATACATTCAAGCATATTTTTTTCTAAACGATTATACATATTCATAATAATATAAAAGCTAATCATAAAACATACTAATAATAATATAAACCTTAATATTGAAAAAAAACCATTAATAATCTTAGTCATTAGTAGCACCTCCTACCTCACTATTAAACCAATTAGCTAAATATTCTAAATATAAGCTAGCATCACTATAAGCAGACATTGTTTCATAGAAGCCATCTCTTACATCATTCTTAACACCAGTATTAGCACTAGAAGTATTAAAATAATAACTACTATTATTTAAAAGATCTTTCTTTAGATAAGAGGTTTCACCCTTTAATGTGTTTACATACATTTTTATTAGAGTTTGATTATTCTGTAAAGAAGCAGAAGCTATACCATTTTCACTAGGTGATAAAGCCCAATATAAACGATTAACTACACAATTACTTAATACTTCATTTTCATATGATTCTCTTAATTTATAAACATCTACCACATTAATTTGAGTATTATTTTTAATATTTTCTAAATACGTATTTTTCATAGAAGTAACGCATTGTTTCAAATTATCCTGTACTAATAACATTTTAGCTGAACTAATGTTACCACTATACTTATTTACATCAAATGTTCCAAGTTTAGTTTCAATATTAGTTAATCTTTGTTCATACTCATTAACTATAGCAATATCATTTATATTAATTGCATACTGTTTATGAATCTCCATACTATGAAAAATGTTAACAAACAAATAAAACGATGAAAAAGAAAATACAACTCCTAATAACATATACGCAATTATCTTTAAATACTCTTTTAAATATTCCATGATTCCACTCCCTCTATCATTTTCTATTATTAATTTCATCTTCCACAATCTTATCATCTATATCAGTAGAAGATAAATTAAGAACACCATCTTTAAATTCAGAACCAGACATATCAATCTGTTTATTATTACTTTTATCATCACTATCCTCAGTATTACTATCTTTTTTCTTAACGAGACCGAATAATTTTAAAATATCAGATCCTATTATACATACACATGGAAGCACAATAGCTACAAGCCAACCAAGTTTACTAGACAAAAATGTCTTTACATAACCAATCATTGGAATCCTTAATAGTACCTTACCAAGAACTTCACTCTGACGAATTAGTGCCCTATCCTCACTATCATTATTATCCCCTTTTGTACGATAAGCTCGCTCACCATCATCAGTTTCTAAAATACCAACAACACGGTGAGTTATTGGAGTACCATGAGTATCAATCTCCTTCGATATAAATGTTATAATATCATATAACTTAATTTTATTACCTGGCACTCTCATAGTCAAAACTGCATCATACACATTAATATTAGGAACCATACTTGGACTAACAATAACATATGCTCCAAATAGCGGTGATCTCTGTTCATTATTTTTCTTTCCAATATATTGATCAACAGCATAAGCTAAAAATAATAACACAATAATACCTAGTATCACAAAAAGAGAATATAGAAAGACTGAAGATAAAAATCGAAAAAATTTCTTCCAACCATTCATAATCTCACCCAACCTATATTACCTATCATAAAATATATAATAACATAAAAACAGGAATAAAGACAGCAAAAAAGTATAAGAACTGTCAACTTATACTTAATTTACCATCCCCAACGTATAACTTCATATTGAACATTACGCTGTCTACCCACAATATTCATATTATCAGATTCAGTAACTAAAAAATCCATTATATTTCCTTTAATTGCTCCACCTCTATCTAACACAATACCAATAATTGCTTCATTAGAAAAGGTAACATTAGTAATTTGAACTATCGTACCACAAGGTATAGCAGGATCAGCAGCTAAAATACGTACAGTTCCATATTCAGAATCTTCGTAATAGATATTATTATTACGCACATCCTGACGAGGAGGGCAACTAACTTTACCAGAACAACCAACACAATTAGCCTTATATGCTGTCATTTGTCCAGTAAATGAAATGGGCATATCTGGACCATATTGTTTTGCTTCAGACATATTATTAACCATTTTAACAGTCAATTTTTTTTCATGATTATCATATTTATTAACAATATTCATAGCCTCTATTGACCTAACACCATTAATATTAGCAATAGTATTACTTTTCTTGGTATTACCAGAAAGCACAATACATAAAAAGCAGAAAACAAAAACAAGAAATAACGATTTAGAAAGCATAACTTTATAAAACTTTTTCATAACTCACCCTGCCCCATTTAAATAACCATATCTTATATAACCACACTATACCATAATTATTATAACAAGTCAAATAAACTTAGAGCATTATTAGTAGTAATATTACCAACCTCTTCTATAGAAATATGCTTAATATCAGCAATTTTATGAGCTATATAAGGAATATTACTAGATTCATTAATCTTCCCCCTATTAGGCTCTGGAGTTAAATAAGGACTATCTGTTTCTAGAACTATACTTTCAAGGGGTATTTCTTCAATTACCTTATATAACTTACTATTTTTAAAGGTTACAACACCACCAATACCTAATAAAAAGCCAATATCAATGAACTTTTTAGCCATTTCTAAACTTCCACTAAAGCAATGAATAACGCCATGAACCTTATATTTACTAAGTATTTCATAAGTTTCATTAATAGAATCACGACTATGAATAACTACCGGAACATTTAGTTTTTCAGCAATTTCTAATTGCTTGCAGAATACTTCTCTCTGTTTTTGCTTATTATCCTTATCCCAATAATAATCAAGTCCAATTTCACCTATGGCTACTATCTTAGAATTATTTTTTACCATTTCTTCTAATGTTTCGTAATCTTTTTCCACAATTTTGTTACTAACTTCTGGATGATAACCAATACAAGCATATAAATTCTTATATTTACCCACAAATTTAGTGGATAACATAATATCATCCTTCTCACAAAAAGAAGCAATTAACACTTTAACATCTGCATTATCAGCGTTTTTAACATACAAATCTGGCCGCACTCCAAAATCATCACCTATATGCATATGAGTATCTATAAACATAGTAAAACCTCCAAACATAATTATACCATAAAAAAGTAGTCAACAAGTAACTACTTAAAACAATAATACTTTAAATCAAATATTATTTTTTACCTAATTCTTCTAGTTTTTTATCTTTATCAATTCTCATAAATAAAGCTTCTGGATTAACAACTTCATAAGAATTATCACTTAAGTAAGTTAATTCACTTCTAGAATTATTAATCTGAGTTTTTATCTTTTCACTAGTATCAGGTAAATATGGACTTAGGAAAATACCACATACACGAATAGATTCAAGAAGATTATATAAAACTGTTTCCAATCTATCTTTTTTAGTATCATCTTTTGCAAGAGCCCAAGGCATAGTCTCATCAATGTATTTATTAGTTCTTCTAAGAACATCAAAAATCTCATCAAGAGCTGCACCTATTTCTAGATTATTCATTTTCTTTTCTACTTTTTCTTCCAAATTATTTACCATTAAAATAAGTTCTTTATCAAAATCTTCTGTAACATTTTTATTAGAAACTGTACCATTAAAATATTTATTAGCCATTGAAATAGTACGATTAACTAAATTTCCTAAAATATTAGCCAAATCACTATTAATTCTCTCAATTAAAAGTTCATAAGTCAAAGTACCATCATTAGCGTATGGTATTTCATGAAGAACATAATATCTTATAGCATCTACTCCAAATTCTTTTACTAAATCATCAGCATAGATAACATTGCCTTTAGATTTACTCATTTTTCCTTCACCAACAAGTAACCAAGGGTGACCAAATACTTGCTTTGGTAGTGGTAAATCAAGGCTCATTAAAAAGCATGGCCAGTAAATAGTATGAAAACGAATAATATCTTTACCTATTAAATGCAAATCAGCTGGCCATAATTTATTAAACTCATCACTACTACCATCTGGATCATACCCAATATTAGTAATATAATTAGTTAAGGCATCAAGCCATACATAAACAACATGTTTAGGATCAAAGTCAACTGGTATGCCCCAATTAAATGAAGTACGAGAAACACACAAATCCTGAAGACCAGGTTTTATAAAATTATTTATCATTTCATTTTTCCTAGACTCTGGTTTTATAAAATCTGGATGTGATTCAATATATTCAACCAATTTATCTTGATATTTAGAAAGTTTAAAGAAATAAGCCTCTTCACTCTTAGGTTGTACCTCACGTCCACAATCAGGACATTTACCATCAACTAATTGACTTTCCGTAAAAAATGATTCACAAGGAGTACAATATAATCCTTCATATTTGCCTAAATATATATCTCCTTTATCGTACATTTTTTTAAATATTTTTTGAACAATTTTTTCATGATGTTCATCAGTAGTCCTAACAAATCTATCATAACTTGTATTCATAATGTCCCAAATATTTTTAATTTCTGAAGCAACACTATCAACAAATTCTTTAGGCGTAACACCTTTTTCTTCTGCCTTTAATTGAATCTTTTCACCATGTTCATCAGTACCTGTTTGAAAGTAAACATCAAATCCTTTCAATCTTTTATAACGTGCAATACTATCTGCTAAAACAATCTCATAAGTATTACCAATATGAGGTTTCCCTGATGTATAAGCAATAGCTGTTGAAATATAATATTTTTCCATAATATCTCTCCTATCTACCTGTAGAACCAATACCGCTAGTTCTAACATTATCTATATTTTCTTCATTATCAACCGTTAAGAACTTTGTAAAAACACCCTGACAAATCTTATCTCCCTTTTTTACAACATAATCTTCAGAACCATGATTTTGTAACTTTAACCATGCATGTCCCTCATTATCTAGATTATTATAATAATCAGATTCAAATACACCAACCTGATTACACATTCGAACATTATACTTAAATCCCTGACTACTTCTAACTAAAAGAAACATAACCTCATCAGTATTCATACATATCTTAATACCAGTTGGAATTTTCTTTATTTCACCAGGTTTCAAAGTAAAATCAAATAAAGATTCAAAGTCATAACCTGCACTATGTTTAGTATTTCTCTTAGGGATATTATATGATTCATATAACTCTTTATCATCACCTATATCCTTTTTAAATTGTTCAAAACTAATTTTCTCAAAATATCTTGCCATATTACCTCCAAAAAAAAGCAACTATTCTAACCACATAAGGACGAATAATCGCGGTACCACCTTAATTTATAGTATAACACTATACACTCAATCTCTTAACGCGAGTAACGAATAAATTATAAACAAATTTATTAGCTCCAGAACCATTTATTATTGTTTCTCTATATCTACTTTCACCTAATTAGACTCTCTTAAATAGATTCCCAATAACTCTTTCCTTCAGCGCATTTATGCCTGAATTATAACATGAATAATTCTATTCTTCAACCATTTTTAAAAAAATTGAACTTAAAAACCTACCAAACAAATAATCAGTATCTGAAATACCATCATTACTAAATAAAATTACTAAACCAATAGCATCACTATCAATAATAATAGGACTAATAAAATATGAACAATTTTCATTTACATTAGGAATAAATTGAACATCTACTTTACTCTCCTGATTAATATCCATTCGTCCTTCCAACTTAGTAATTAAAAAATTACTAATATTTTGATTTAAATACCTATCTTTCAAATCTGAACTACATGCAATAACCATATCATCATTAGTAATGAGAACTTTAGCATTTATAAATTTATTAGTTATTACCACCAATTTATTAGCAATAGAAATCATATCATCCATTAAAGAAAACTTTTTTAATACAATAGATGACTCATTAGTAAATATTTCTAATGAATCACCATCTCTAATTTTAAGATTTTTTCTTATCTCTTTAGGAATAACTATTCTACCTAAATCATCAATTCTTCTAACAATACCAGTTGATTTCATATATTCCTCACTTTCTACCATTAGTTTTTCTATAGTAGAAAGAATTATACTAAGAAATATATTTTTTTATTTTTCTTCAGTCTTAGAACAAATTTCCTGATATCTTAAATATCCTTCTTTAGCCTTATTAATTAAGTTATTATCTCTAAGTATTAGTTCCATATGAATCTTATTTTCTAACTTGCCATACAAACGATTAAACAAATAATCTTGAATTCTTGAAAGCAAAATATCATGTTTATCAAAGTTTTCAAGAGAATCTATCTGCTTCATAAAAACATCATAAGCTTTCTTTTGTACATCAGAAATAGAATATTTTTTTAGATCACTTTCTAATACTGTAGTTGTTTTCAAAACAGTATCATAATAATTATTTATGTGAGTTTGATCAAACTCCAGTTCTTCTATAACTTTTTCTAATTTAACTTTTTTATTATCCAATAATCGTTCAAACTCACAATAACTATCCATTTTTATTTGATTAATAGTATCAGTAATGAATTTTTTACTATCAAATAAATTAGCATCTTCATATATAGATATAATATTTTTTATAGCATTATCAAATTCTAAATTAAAAATATTAGTAATGGTTTCTAGCAATGATGTCATGTTTTTTTCTATATCATAACCAAGTGTAGTAATCAAAATTTGTTTATTTTTTTGTCGAAACATCTCAATGATATCACTATTCATTGTATCACCCTTCTTATTATTACTAATAATAACAGTTTATACGAAAATAGTCAAATGGAACCTAATCACTGATTTTTATTTGATTTAATAATTCAATTAAATAATATATATAGTGTTTTTCCAACTTAATTGTATCCAATATGATTATTAGTTGATCATGTAACATTTTAAAGCGAAACATAGGAGTTATTTTAAAAGCATCTACAAATAGCTTTTCGCCATCAATTTTAGCAGTTATATCCTTACTAAATACTAATTCAACAGAATTCTTATTAGTAATTGTCTTCTCTATTTGTAGTTTTTTAGCTAATTTTTCAAACCATTCTTCATACATATAGATAACAATTGTTTCATCTAATTTACCAAATCTATCTTCAAGATCAGCTTTTACTTCATTAAGTTTTTCTAACGAATCAATCGTATTAATCTGCTGATGAACAGCAATTTTCAAATTATCATCATCAGTATACATATCAGAAATGTGAGTAGATACATTTAATAAAGGTTTTTCATTCATTATTTCTTCTTCCTTAACTGGTATTCCCTTTAAATGACTAACTTCATCCTGTAACATTTTTAAGTATAAGTCAATTCCAACAGTATCTATGAATCCTGCCTGTTCGCTACCTAAAATATCACCCGCACCACGAATAGATAAATCTCTAGTAGCTATTGAGAAACCACTACCAAGTTCAGTAAAATCCTTTATAGCATTTAATCTCTTTATAGCTGTATCATTTAACATTTTAGAAGGAGCGTACATAAGATAAGCATAAGCTATTTTATTACTTCTTCCAACACGTCCACGAATCTGATATAACTGACTAAGCCCAAAACGATCTGCATCTAAAATTATTAGAGTATTAGCATTAGCTATATCAATACCAGTCTCAATAATAGTAGTACATACTAAAATATCATATTCACCATTAATAAAAGCTAACATCCTATCTTCAAGTTCTTCTTTTGGTAATTGACCATGTGCATAAATTATTCTAGCTTCTGGAACTAATTTTTGTATCTCATATACTTTTTTTTCAATACTATCAACACGATTATATAAAAGAAATACCTGCCCATGTCTAGAAATTTCCTTATAAATTGCATCTCTAATTATTTGATCATTTTCCTCAATAACGTACGTTTGAACAGGATATCTATCAACAGGAGGAGTTTCTATCAAAGACAAACTTCTAATGCCAATCATAGACATCTGTAATGTTCTAGGAATTGGAGTAGCAGTTAATGTAAGAACATCAACGTTAGCCTTATATTCTTTTATTTTTTCCTTATGTGTTACCCCAAATCTCTGTTCTTCATCTATAACTAATAATCCTAAATTTTTTGGTTTAATATCGTTACTAAGTAATCGATGAGTTCCAAATACTAAATCAATAGTACCATCACTCAATCCATCCAAAATTCTTTTTTTCTCTTTAGCAGAAGTAAAACGATTTAATAAACCAATATTAACAGGAAAATCCTTAAAACGAATTAAAGCATTTTTATACTGTTGATTAGACAAAATAGTAGTTGGACATAAATACAAAACCTGTTTAGAATCCATAACTGCCTTAAAAATAGCTCTAAAAGCTACTTCAGTCTTACCATAACCAACATCTCCACATAATAAACGATCCATTGGTTTTCTAGATTCCATATCATGTTTTATCTGTTCAACAGCTAATAATTGGTCCTTAGTTTCAACATATTCAAAATTATCTTCAAATTTTTTCTGTAACTCTGTATCTTTAGAAAAAGCAAATCCCTCCTGCATTTCACGTTCTGCATATATTTTTAAAAGTTTATCAGCAATATCATGAATTTTACTTTTAACTCTTGCCTTAATTTTATTCCAGTCAGAACCACCCAATTTATTTACTTTAGGTGTTGCACCCTCATTACCAGAGTATTTACTAATTAAATCTATTTTTTCAACTGGTATATACAATTTATCATTGCCAGCATAAATAACTTCAATATAATCCTTCACTAAAGTACCATGATTTAAAGTTTTAATACCATTATAAATACCAATACCATTTATAGAATGTACAACATAATCACCAACATTCAATTTAGAAATATCCTTAATCTTAGAAGCATACTTAAATTTAGTTTTATACTTTTTACGTGATACTTGATAATTAAACAACTCATAACCAGTTAATACAACAATATCTTGATAAATAAAACCTCTATTTTTAGACTTTAAAATAATATTAACACTACCACGTCTTAAATCATCTTCATCAGTAATAACAAAGCTAGAGGTTAACTCTTTAGTAAAATTCTTAACTTGAATTTCCTTCAAATAGATGATAACTAAGTTATTAAGATATAATTGTTTATCAATAAAAACATTAATGGCATCAATATTCTCATGAAATGGAGCTATTTCTTTCACATCAAGTGAATAAACATGAATTTCTTTATCATTTATTAGATTATCAACAGTAAGATAGTAATTTAATTTACCTGGATTTAATTCATCAATAGAGAACATATAATTACCATCAAAATCCACATCACTCTGTGAATGATATTCAACTACTTCAGTAAAAATATTTTTATATGTAACCTCAAGTTGAGATGGATCTTTATAAAAAGTAATACAATTACCTAGATACTCTAAAAGTGATTGAACACTATCATAAATACTTAAATATTTTTGTTTTCTTACAGGTACATCTACATCTTTTGATAAAATAAACTCACTATATGGATAAATAATTACTGAAGACATATTTTTCGTTGATTTTTGAGTATCCTCATCAAAAATTCTGATTGACTCTATATTGTCACCAAAAAACTCAAAACGTACAGGGTGATCCTGTCCTAAAATAAATACATCAACTATAAAACCACGTACAGCATACTCCCCAGTTTTAGTAACAACAGATTCCCTATTATATCCAATATTATCTAAATATCTAATAAACTCTTCCTGAGCAAAATCTTGATTACAATTTATAGTTTTTATATTATTTTTATAGGTACCAACAGTAGGTAAAAATCTTAAATACCCCATCAAATTAGTAATAACTATTCCCTTTTTATTACTAATAATAGAATTTATAGTTTCTAAGCGATTAACCATTAAATCAGGACTTGTAGCTAAAGCCTCGCTAGTTAAAAAATCATCCATAGGAAATAAGTATACTTTATCCTGATAATTAAGTAAATTATCATATAATTGATTAGCCTCAAACAAACTTGGAGTAACAATTAAAATATACTCATCATTATCTAAAAAGACAGAATTAACATAACGACAAAAAACTTCATCTGTAAGATTAGATAAAGCTATATTACTAATATTTTTAGTGGGAATATTTCCTTTAAATATATCCACAATATCACCCCTACTTATGATTATACTTTGACATCAAATCAGAAAAAGGCATTTTAAAATAGTCATCTAATATATTTAATACTGTATCTTCTACATCAGCTAACTTTAATACATCATCCTTAGAAATCTTGCCAAGTACATAATCCTTAGTATCAATATTTTTATTATTAGATATCCCTATTTTTATTCTTTTATATTCCTGAGTCTGTAGATGTAATTCAATATTCTTAAGCCCATTATGTCCACCACTTGAGCCTTTTTGTTTCAATTTATAACTACCAACTTGTAAGTCTAAGTCATCATTAATAACTAATATATCTGAAACATTTATTTTATAAAAATCCACAAACTTGTGAATAACCTCTCCACTCAAATTAATATAAGATTGAGGTTTTAACAAAATAACCTTTTCATTATTTATAGTTGTATCAACAAATAATCCATTAAATTTAGATTTGTTTATTACTAAACCCAATTTACTAGCATATTTATCTATAGTTTGAAATCCAACATTATGACGAGTATTTTCATATTCACGACCTGGATTACCAAGACCTACTATTAATTTCACTATCATCACCACCAAAAATTTAGTAAATTATTTCCCGGGAAATAATTTTAATTATTTATATGATATTCTTTATACACTACTGATTTAGGAATATTTCTTTCAACTGCTACTTTTTTTATTGCTTCTTTTTCGCTTAAACCATCATCTAAATAAAGCTTAATATGTTCTAAAATAGTCATAGTTGAAAAATCTTCTAGTTCCAAATTACCCTCAACTACTACAACCATCTCACCCTTTAATGTATCAACTACATCAATTACTTCCTGAATAGTACCACGAATTGCTTCTTCATATTTTTTACTGATTTCCCTACATAAAGCAATTCTACGATTACCAAATACTTCAAGCAAAGAAGTAAGCATATCAGATATTCTATGTGGAGCCTCATAAAAAATAATTGTATAAGGAAGCTTTTTTAAAAGTTCAAGCTCTTTTTTTCTCTTAGTACTCTTACTATTTAAAAAGCCATAAAAAATAAAAGGAGATGGATTAATACCTGACATAGTTAATGCTGGTACAAAAGCAGTAGGTCCAGGTAAACTTATAACATTATACCCATTTTTAACAATATATTCAACAATTTTATATCCAGGATCACTAATAATAGGTGTACCCCTATCGGTAACTAATCCAATGTTTAAGCCATTTTTTAAATTTTCAAGAACCATCTCTTTTAGAGAATTTTCATTATGATCATCAGAATGAATTAGTTTTTTCTTAATATTCAATCTATGTAATAATTCAGATGTAACTCTAGTATCCTCACATAATAAAAAGTCTACCATTTTTATAACCTCAATAGTTCTCAAAGTTATATCGTCCATATTACCAACCGGTGTTGGTATTAAATACAGACTAGGACTATTATCATAACTTTTTTGTCTCACCATAACCATCTCCATTATTCAAACATATTTGTTACCTCAGATGTATAATTACCATCCTCTTCATGAACATATAAAGGAGGTAATATTTTCAGACCAGGATTTCCGTTTTTTCTACCCTCAACTAAAACCATATTTGATTCACTATTTTTCTTAGGATAAATAAGGCGTACCTTTTTTACTTCTAATCCATATTTTTGAAACAAATTAAATATTTCGACAAGTCGTTCAGTTCTATGAACGATGGCCAAAGCACCATTATTTTTAAGTAAATATTTAGATATACTCAAAACTTCTTCCAAAGTTATCATTTTCTCATGACGTGCAATAACCTTATGCTCATCATCATTTAAATTACTTGTTTTTAAATATTTAAAATATGGCGGATTACAAGTAATTACATCAAAACTATCACCTTGATAAATACTTTTAAGATTTTTCATATCAATATTTAATAGTTCTATCTGATTTTCAAGATTATTATATTTGACACTTTTTAAGGCCATATCATACGAATCCTTTTGAATTTCTACACCAACTATATGAGCATCAGTTTTAGTAGAAAGAATCAAAGGAATAGGTGCATTGCCACACCCCAAATCAAGAATATTTTTAACATTTTTATTAATAGTCACAAAGTTTGGTAATAATACAGAGTCTAAAGAGAATGAAAACCAATCAGTATTCTGAAATATCTTTAAATCATGATAACCTAACAAATCATTTAATACTTCCATATTAGATTTCAACCTCAATTATATTTTTATTTTTTGTCTCTACCATAATAGTTTTCCTCATTAAATTTAATGAAATTACTTTGCCTTCTACATTATTATCTCTATAAATCTGTCCAACACGTGGAAAATCCTTTTTCATGTCAGTATAAATATCATCTTCATAATTTAAGCAACACAATAATCTACCACAAACACCATTAATCTTAGTAGGATTTAAGGCTAACATCTGATTCTTAGCCATATTAATTGATACACTATTAAAATCAGTAAGGAATGTACTACAACATAAAAATCTACCACATGGTCCAATACCACCAACTTCACGGGCCTTATCACGAACACCAATTTGTCTAAGTTCAATACGCGTTTTATAAATTTGAGCCAATTTTTTAGCTAACTCCCTGAAATCAACTCTTTCATCAGCAACAAACTGAAATAAAAGTTGATTACGGTCATAAGTAAAACTTGCATCAAAAATATGCATCTTTAAATTTAAAGATTTAGCTAATTTGCGTGCTTCTATTATAGCCTTATTACTATCATCCAAATTTTTAAAATAATTTTTCTGATCTTTATCAGTAGCTAATCTAATCACATTCTTAACTGTTAAGCCTAAATCACTATCGTTCATAAATTTTGGTTCAATAACTACTAAACCATATTGTAACCCACGATCAGTTTCAACAATTACAGAATCATTTAAATGTAAGTTTGCTACATTATCACAATTAAAATAATAAGTTTTGGTATTTTTTTTAAAACGAACCCCGACAATATTAGGCATACAAATCACCTTCCTACAAATTCTATCACAAACTGATCAAACATTAAATTGAGATTCAAATTATACTCTAATTTTTCTATTTGATTATTTAAAACTGTAATTTTCTTTAAAAGAGTATCAGCAGTATTACTAGAAGCTATAAGAGAAATAATATCAATAAAATTATCATCAAACTTAACACTAAATTTATATCTAAGTGCATTCTCATAAATATATTCTAACAAATAGAAAATTTCATTCCACTGTTCCTTAGTATAAAATTGATTATCAGTAACTGTTGGTAAATAAGCAATAGCATGTAACTTTTTTTTTTCTAACATACTAATAAAATTATTTATAAAATCAACAGAATGATCGGGTATATAATAATTCGTATTAATTAAAGATAAAATTTGACATCTACTACGAATAGTTTCTAAAACTTTATATCTATTGTCAGCAACTAATATACCTATAATATTTTCTTCCGGTTCCTCTAAAAATTTTAATAATGAGTTAGCTGCCTGTTTATTAAGCTTGTCCGCATCATATATAACATAAATTCTACACTTTTGATTTAATGATTTAGTCATAAATTTTTCTTGAATATCTAAAATCTGATCCTTTTTTATCATAGATGAAGAATCAGAACTTATTTCCAAATAATTACCATCATTTTTTATAGTTTGCATACTAATTATTTCAGAAGAATTCGCAGAATATAACATTTCCACAAATCTATCAATAATTTGTCTTTTATTTGGACAATCACGACTTTCTACTAAGTAAGCATGAGACAATTTATTATTATTAATGAATGATGAAATACAATCAAAAAACATTGACTGTGAATCTAAAGTATCAACATTATTCATTAATATCACTCCTTACTAATACACCATTACAAATAAAAGAACCAAAGAAAACAAGGCTGGAAATCCTAATAAAGATACCAAAAACACTGTAACAATATTAATTGGAATAATAATATCAAAATTAACAGCAATTACATTAAAACCATACAATATAAAAAAGCTTAACAATATTCTACGTAAAAAATAAAATATTTTTTTTAACACAATTATCACCTATTTAAACGTATGGAAATAATTAAAATTTATTCAATATTTTTTCTATCAGCCAAGGCCCTCTCCAATGTCATAGCATCAATATATTCCATATCTGCACCAATAGGAATACCACTAGCTATCTTAGTAATTGAAATTGGTAAATCACCCAAAATTCTTTTAATATAAAGTGCTGTCGTTTCTCCCTCAATACATGGTCTAAAAGCTAAAATTATTTCATCAAAATCATTTGCCTTTATTCTATCAATCAGTTTATCAAGTTCAATATCTTCAGGATTTATACCATCCTTTGGAGATATTAAGCCATTTAATACATGATATTTTCCAGTAAACATACCAAGTTTTTCAAAAAGAAAAACTGATTTTGGGTCCTCAACAACACATAGCAATTTATCATTTCTATTGTTGTCAGCACAAATAGTACAAACATCAGCATCAGTTAAAGAATTGCATATAGAACAGCGATGAATCTTTTTATTAACATCATCTAAACTATTAATAAACATTTCAATTCTATCATCAGACATATTCATAACTGAAAATGCTAATCTTTCAGCAGTTTTTTCACCAATACCAGGAAAACACTTAAAAGATTCTATTAGATTTTCTAAACTACTAGGATACATGTTTAAAACAATCCACCAGGCATCATATTACTATACTTGCCCATTTTTTCCTCAGTAGTTTTATCAACCTTAGAAAAAGCACTATTTAATGCTACAACTATCATATCTTCTAACATTTCAATATCATCAGCCTCTATTTTCTCACTTATAGTAACTTTAACAACTTCTTTCGTACCCTTAACTTCTACTTTCACAAAAGAACTCTCTCCAACAAATACCATATTATCTATTTCTTCTTTAGTTTTCATCATATCCTTTTGTAAAGACTGAGCTTGTTTCATTAATGCTTGTATATTCATATTTCTATCTCCTATCTATAATCATCCATTAATAACAACATCATTGCCGAACATTTGTACGGCTTTATCTTTTACAGTACTAACAGTACTAGAAGACAATAAAACATCATTATCAGCACTTATTATTTTATCACTAGTATCAGGAATTGTACAATATTCATACGTAATTCCCTTATTTTTATTTTCAATATACTCTTTTTTCAACTGATTCCATTTATCAGTAGTAATTATAGCAATTTTATAATTTCCAGAGAAAATTTTATTAAATAATAACTCTACATTATCAATAATTTTATATCCCCTATCAACCATAGATTCATAATCAAAAGTTATAATTATTTCATTAGGGGATGCAGCACGAACTACTCCATCAGCAATATAACAAGCAACAGCACCATATTGACTATCAAGTGCGTAATTATCAAATAATTTCCAATTTTCTTTTATGTTTTTTAAGATATTTTTATCCGCCATAGCAAAACAATTATTTATAATTAAATTATTGACTTCTAAAATATGGTTCAAACCATCATTACTACTAATATTAGTAGTATTTTGATCATTAAAACTATCACTTATACTATTTTCAGTATTTGAAATAGAATTTTCAGAGTCATTAATGATATCATTTGAGCTGCAACTAACATCAGTAATTAAATTCAAAAAAGATAACATTTTAATTTCAAAAGCTATGCGAATATTACTAGCAAATCTAATAGCTGAAGGTAAATTACTAAAATTATCAACAAATTTAAGTAAAAATTGAATATCAAAGTCTATAGATTCACTCATATAATAAGAAACAATATAATCACGACATAAAAGGAGTAAATCTTGACTAAAAATCAGTAAATCCTTTCCCTGATTATAAATTAAATCTATGAAATTAATAATTTTAGACACATCTTTATTTTCTATATAACGAAGAAAATTAATTTTTTCGGTTTTAGAAACAATTCCATTCAATTCTTCAAATTCTACCATAGTAATCTTACTAGTTGAATAAGAAGCAACTTTATCTAGCATACCAATAGCATCACGCATACCCCCATCAGCAAGATTAGCTATAGCCTTAAGAACATCATCATCAATAATAATATTCTCATTCTTAGATATATATGATAATCTCTCAAATATTTCATTTTCACTAAGTCTTTTAAATTCAAAGCACTGACAACGAGAAATAATAGTAGAAGGTACCTTATGTAAATCAGTAGTAGCCAACACAAAAATGATATGTTCCGGCGGTTCCTCAAGCGTTTTAAGTAAAGCATTAAAAGCACCTGTAGAAAGCATATGAACCTCATCAATAATGTAAACCTTATATAGTAATTCTGAAGGTACTAAACTGATTTTATTTCTAATTTCCCTTATTTCATCTACACCATTATTAGAAGCAGCATCAATTTCAATAATATCAGAAGTACTATGTTCAATTATAGACAAACAATTTTTACATTTTCCACAGGCCAAACCATCTATGGGACTTAAACAATTAACATTTTGAGCCAAAATTTTAGCCATAGTGGTTTTTCCTGTTCCACGAGGCCCAGAAAACATATAGGCATGACTAATTCTACCTTCAAGTAAAGAATTTTTTATTATTTTAACTATAGATTTTTGTCCAACAACATCACTTAATGAAGAAGGTCTATATTTTCTATATAAAGCATGATATGACATGTTACACCTCCAAAGTATCTATATTATATCATAAAAAAAAAAATAGCGAATTATTTACTACCTTTTTTCTGAAAAAAAATCTTTGAGTAGTTTTCCACAAGTATTTTCTAGTATACCTCCAGTAATTTCCACAATATTAGAATTTTTAGCATTAAAAATAGAATATATTAACCCTTTATCCACATTATCATTGTTTGCACCATAAACCACCATTTTAATACGAGATTGAGAAATAGCACTAGCACACATAGGACATGGTAATAAAGTAACATACATAACACAATCAGATAATCTCCAATTTTTCTTTTGTTTAGTTGCCTCTATTATAGCATTTACTTCAGCATGAAAAATAGCACATTTACTTGAATCCTTAGTATTATGGGCTCTAGAAACTATTCCGTTATTATCCACAATAACAGCTCCAATGGGAACCTCACCACAATCATAAGCTTTTTTTGCTTCAATTAATGCCTCATTCATATAAAATTCATCCATATAATCACCTATAAAAAAAGTGCACATAAATATTAAATGTTAAGGCTGCTACCTTCCAGTCCTGACCTAGTTCCATCAATATTTATTGCACAACATTATAATAATATATTTTTCCAATATAATCAACTCTTTTTGTGTATAAAAATATATGTTCCACGTGAAACATATATTATCTATTTTTAAAAGTATTTTTTTATAATTAAATAAGGAATAATAAAGAAAATATACATTAATAATTATAAAGATATTAATCATAACGCTATCTAATGTTAAATATAGTAATTTTATTTTAATTAAAGTGGATAATTATAAATGTTTCACGTGAAACATTGTATAAAATTATTTCCCGGGAAATAATTTACTCATAAAAATTAAATTCTGATCTAGAATTAAAAAAATGAATTACAATACACATAAAATATAATATAAATTAAATAAGTAATGTTCCACGTGAAACATTGTGTATAACTTTTAATATTCTTTATTAACTTAATATTCAATTAATTATCAATAATCATAACCAACAAACTACATTAAAAAGCGAAAATATAATAATTAACATAAAAATTAAGTAATTCTAGTTCAATTAAAGGAATATTAGATAATGTTTCACGTGGAACATTGTGCATAATTATTTCCCGGGAAATAATTTACTTATAAATGTGCATTTAATTATGTTCAAATAGTGACTTATTATTTGAACATAGGTAAATTAAAAAATATTTATAATTCAAGAGAAATTTATTTTATATATTTTGCATGGAGCATATATAAAATAATTAACTATCAATAAATATTTTTGTCATAATACTAAAAACTACAGTTAAAATTTAATAATGTAATTAATCATAATAAATTTTGCTTAATAAAAATTTGAAATAAATATAATGATTAAGAGTAATAATTTATCAATGTTTCACGTGGAACATTGTGTATAATTATTTCCCGGGAAATAATTTACCCATAAATATACAACTTAATGTAGATTAAATAACCTTTTATTACTTGAAAGTAAGCAAATTATTACTCATATTATTTACAATCGTAATAAAATTAAAAAAATAATTAATGTTACAATATAAACATATTATCCACAATATTTTTAAAACGATGTTCCACGTGAAACATAAAAAAATGGCATATTCACGCCATTTTTTTAATTTTCTATAGGACTTTCTCCTGTTTCATCAAGAGATTCACCCTCATCTTCTTTAATAATTGTAGAAACAGTAGCTACCTTTTGATCATCCTTTAATTTAATTAATCTAACACCTTGTGTAGCTCTACTTAAAGTAGAAATTTGATCCATAGACATTCTCATAATGATACCATTATCAGTAATTATTACTAAATCCTCATTACCAGTAACAGCCTTTAAAGTAACCATCATACCATTTTTATCAGTTACATTTAAAGCCTTAACACCCTTACTTCCACGATGTGTTAATCTATATTCATCAATAGGTGTCTTTTTACCATATCCATTTTCAGTAACAACTAATACCTGTTCATCAGAAGTTATAATCTCACTACCAACAACTTTTGCACCATCTAAATCAATTCCACGAACACCAGATGCACTTCTTCCCATTACACGAATTTCGTTTTCCACAAATCTAACCATTCTACCATTAGAAGCACCAATAATTATCTCATTATCCCCAGTTGTCTTTCGAACAGCTATTAACTCATCATTCTCCTTTAATCCAATAGCTATTTTCCCACTACTACGAATATTATCAAATTCAGATAAATTTGTTCTCTTAACAACTCCATCCTTAGTTACAAAGAATAAATACTTATATTCGTGTTCCTTAGCACTAAGCGAAATAATAGAATTAATCTTTTCATCCTTTTCAAGTGATAATAAATTAATAATTGGCAGTCCCTTACTTTGCCTGCTAAATTCTGGAACCTCATAACCTTTCATTCTATACACTTTTCCCTTATTACTAAAGAATAATATATAATCATGAGTCTCCATATTTAACATTTTTTCCACAAAATCCTCTTCATTAGTTGACATACCCTTTATACCAACACCACCACGATTTTGTGTTCTATACTCATCAGCAAGCATTCTCTTAATATAACCTCTGTTAGTCAAAGTTATTAAAATGTTTTCCACAGGTATAAGTGATTCATCCTCAATATAATCAACAGCTGTCATATCTATCTTAGTTCTACGATCATCACTGTATTTTTTCTTAATTTCTAACATTTCATTCTTAATAATGTCCAAAACCCTTTGCCCATTAGCTAAAATATCCTTATAATCAGCTATTTTAACTAATAAATCATTTAATTCAGCCTCAATCTTTCCACGTTCCAATCCAGTTAAACGACGTAATCTCATTTCAAGAATACTGTTAGCCTGAATCTCATCTAAATTAAATCTAGACATTAAATTAGCCCTAGCATCATCATCACTCTCAGCTGCCCTAATAATACGAACAACCTCATCAATATTATCAAGTGCTATACGCAATCCTTCTAAAATGTGGACTCTTTCCTCAGCCTTCCCTAAATCATATCTAGTTCTTCTAATAATTACCTCTTTTTGATGATCAATATACTTAGAAATAATATCCTTTATACCCAAAGTTCTAGGAGTTTGACCATCAAGAACTAAGAAAATAATACCATATGATATTTGAAAATTAGTGTGTTTATATAACTGATTTAAAATAACCTGAGCATTAGCATCCTTCTTTAAAGTAATAGTTATTTTAATACCATTTTTTAAATCAGTATGATAATCAGAAATACCCTCTATCGTCTTATTATGTACTAATTCAGCAACCTTATTTTTTAGTTCCATAGTATTTACACCATAAGGAACCTCATCAATAATAATACAACTATGATTACCCTGTTCTTCAATAGTAGCTTTACTACGAATAGTAATAGATCCTCTACCAGTTTCATAAGCCTTTTTAATACCAGAATTTCCTAAAATAATACCACCTGTAGGAAAATCAGGACCTTTTATGTATTGCATCAATCCTAAAGTATCAATTTCTGGATTATCTATATAAGCAACACAACCATCTATAACCTCGCCAAGATTATGTGGAGGAATATTAGTAGCCATACCAACAGCAATTCCCATTGAACCATTAACAAGAACATTAGGAAATCTCGAAGGTAAAACCCTAGGTTCCTTTCTAGTAGCATCAAAGTTGTCATCCATATCAACAGTATCCTTATTAATATCCCTAAGCAATTCTAGTGATATCTTAGCTAATCTTGACTCAGTATAACGCATAGCAGCTGCGCCATCACCCTCAATATTACCAAAGTTACCATGTCCATCAATTAACATATATCTTTGGTTAAAATCCTGAGCTAAACGCACCATTGCCTCATAAATAGAACTATCTCCATGAGGATGATAATTACCCATAACTTCTCCGACCGTTTTAGCGCTCTTTCTATGAGGTTTGTCAGGAGTATAACCTGATTCATACATAGACCATAAAATACGTCTGTGAACAGGCTTTAAACCATCTCTAAGGTCAGGTAAAGCACGTGATTTAATAACACTCATCGAATATTCCATAAAAGATGTCTTAACTTCATCAACGATATTATTATGATCTAACCTATCTCTTTCATGAAAATATCCACTAAAATTATTACCAATATTCATTTTATCCACATCTTGTTGAGAATTATTATCATTAATAATAGTATTAGAATCACTATTCTGCTCTTGACTATCATCACCTGCTCTATTTAATAACTCATTTAAATCATCTTTATTATCCATAATACACCACCCTAAATATCAATATTCTGCACATAATCAGCATTTTCTTCTATAAACTTACGCCTAGGCTCAACTTCATCACCCATTAATTTTTCAAAAATAGAATCAGCCGCTACACAATCTTCAACTGTAATTTTTCTCAATACTCTCTTTTCAATATCCATAGTTGTTTCATTTAATTCTTCAGCATCCATTTCTCCTAAACCTTTCATACGAGCTATTTCTGCCTTAGAACGAACATTTTCGGGTAACGTTACTAAATAATCAGCCAACTCTTCATCATTTAACACATATTTTCTAGTTTTACCATGTTGAATTCTATAAAGTGGTGGTTGAGCAGCATAAACATGCCCAGCCTCAACAATAGGTCTAAAGAAGCGATAAAATAATGTTAGTAATAATACACGAATATGTGAACCATCAACATCGGCATCAGTCATAATAATAATCTTATCATAACGTAATTTAGATAAATCAAAGTATTCCCCGATACCAGTACCAAAAGCTGTAATAATAGTTTTGATTTCCTCATTGCCAAGTGCTTTATCCACTCTAGCCTTCTCAACATTCAAAATTTTACCTCTAAGTGGTAAAATAGCCTGAGTCATAGAATCTCTACCCTTTTTAGCAGATCCACCTGCACTATCCCCTTCGACTATGAATATTTCTGAAACACTAGGATCCTTACTCTTACAATCAGATAACTTTCCAAAGAAATTAGTTACAGCCAAATCACTTTTTCTAGTAGCTTCTCTTGCACGTTTAGCAGCCATTCTAGCATTTCTAGCTAAAATAGCTTTATTAACTATAATTTTAGCCTCATCAGGATTTTCTAATAAAAATCTTTCAAATCCTTCTGAAAAAACACTATCAGCAAGTCCACGTACTTCTGAATTACCTAATCTTCCCTTAGTTTGACCCTCAAACTGAGGATTTGGATGCTTACATGAAATAATCATAGTAAGTCCTTCTTTAACATCATCCTCTTTTAAATTTTCATCTTTGTCTTTCAACATATTATTCTTACGAGCATAATTATTAATTACCCTAGATAAAGCCCTTTTAACACCATCTTCATGAGTACCACCATCATGAGTATTAATATTATTAACAAAAGAATAAATATTAGTATTATAAGAAGTATTATACTGCATAGCTACTTCAAAAAATACATTATCTTTTTCTCCACTTAAATGAATAATATCATCATGTATAGGAGTCTTCTCCTGATTTATAAATCTAACATACTCGCTTATACCACCTTCATACAAGAATGTTTCACCAGTAGTATCTTCAAGATCTCTATCATCTCTTATATTAATTGATAAACCTCTATTTAAAAATGCCAATTCTCTTACTCTAACTTTCAAAGTTTCATAATCATAAATATCAGTATCAAATATATCAGGATCAGGTTTAAATGTAACTGTAGTTCCTGTTCTAGATTCTTCACAATCACCTATTACATGAAGTGGTTCTACTGTATGTCCACCATTTTCAAATCTAATTTTATATATTTTACTATTTTTATATACTGTAACTTCAACCCATTTACTAAGAGCATTAACTACACTAGCTCCAACACCATGTAATCCTCCAGAAACTTTATAGCCTCCACCACCAAATTTACCTCCAGCATGTAAAACTGTATAAACTGTTTCAACAGTAGATATCCCTGTTTTTGGATGTACATCAACTGGTATTCCTCTACCATCATCTTTTACTGTAATAGAATTATCTTTGTTTATAACTACCTCTATATTATTACAGTACCCAGCTAAGGCTTCATCTATTGCATTATCAACTATTTCCCATACTAAGTGATGCAATCCCTTAACATCTGTAGTTCCTATATACATTCCTGGCCTTTTTCTTACAGCCTCTAAACCTTCCAATACTTGAATATCAGAAGCATCATAATGATTTGTTACTTTTTCTTCTAAACTCATACTTATTCCACCCTCTCTGTTACATTACCATGATCAACTATAAATATTTTGGCTTGATTAACTATTTTCTTTTGAATATTTTTCAAATCAGTAGTAGTAATAATTGTCTGAATACCATTAGGTATATATTCAATTAGTTTATTTCTCTTTTTAATATCTAATTCACTAAATATATCATCTAGTAATAAAATTGGACTTGTACCAATTTCTTGATTAAAAAATGAAACTTCTGCTAATTTAAAGGCAATAATAGCTACTCTTTGTTGACCTTGTGAAGCATAATACTTCATGTTATTATCACCTATAAAAAAAGAAAAATCATCACGATGTGGTCCATACAAAGTAATACCTTGCATAATTTCCTTTTTTATATTTGACTTCAACTTTTTTGAAAATTGCTCAATAATTTTTTCTTCTTCAAAACTACCTAAATCAATATTGTTTTCATAAATAATATTAAGATCACTAAGACCCATTATATCTTTATAAATCAATGAAATCTTAGAATTAATATAATCTAAATACTTTTTTCTAAAAATATATATTTTAGTACCTCTATCAATCAATTTTTCATCGATTACTTCTAAATATCTTAAATCAGAAAAACCATTAATATTCATCTGTTTCAAGTATTCATTTCTAGTTTTCAATAGTTTATTATATTCATTTAAACAAGTTACATATTTTGGATATAATTGACTAATTTGAACATTTAATAGATTTCTTCTAATTTGGGGAGAACCTTTAATAATATCTAAATCAGTAGGTGCAAACATAATAACATTCATACTAGATATATATGAAGCTATTTTTTTTACTTCTTTTTGATTTATAAACACTTGTTTATTTTCATTATCAAATTTTATCATCAATTCTTTTAAATTATCCTTAGTCCTAAGTGTCCCTTGTACCTTGCATGTAGAATATCCACTTTGAATAATACTACTTTCAAACCCTAAGCGATACGATTTAGTAAGTGCAAGCATATATATACTTTCTAAAATATTTGTTTTTCCTTGAGCATTATCACCAATAAAAATATTAATCTTATCACATAGTTTTATTTTTTGTTTTTTATAATTTCTAAAATGATCTAACTCAATTTTTGATAAATACATAAAAAGCCCCCAAAAAACTCATATAATCACCTTTTAATAAAATTAATACACCTATACTTGCACATATATTATACCACAGTAACAGCCTAAAATCACACAAAAAAAGAAAAAGCAGCTATTTTTTTTCTGCTTTTCTACTATTTATTAAATATTTTAATCGTGTAGCTCTCAAAATCTGATTATCAAGTGAATTTTTTGAAGTATCTATAGTTATATGCTTACCATTAATAAGTGTAACATTAGCCTTATTATTCTTTTTTTCTATGGAACTTATAGAATTCAAAGAAAACCAACCACAACACTTAGTAATAGGAGAGGCCGTTGGAAAGAATATTAATTCATTACTCTCCTCTACTATAATTGGAACTTTATAATTACATCCCAATAGTTTTCTACTACCATCTACTCTACCTTGATAACTACTACCAAAGTAACTACAACTATTTTCCATTACTTCATAGGCATGTTCCCCGATAATAAAATCACTATCATTCTCAATAACTCTAGTTTTACCATTTTTTAAGCCTATAATAGCTAAAGTATTATTACCTAATTCATATTTACTCATTATTTTTCCCCCTAACACTTCTAATTCGAATTAGTGCCATATATTATAATCACACTAGATGTCGAATAATAAGTATTTATGGGTAATATCTAACTTTTATTAATAAGTACGAATTGGTAACACTAATTGAGTTAAGCCTTCATCTTTTTTAGATTTTAAAATAATAGGTTTAACTTCTCCAACAAAAGAAATTTCTACTTCATCATCATCAAAAGCTTTTAAAGCCTCCATCATGTATTTAGCTACAAAAGAAATTTTCAAATTTTCTTCGTTATTTTTTTCAATAGTCATCTTTTCTTCTACCTTACCAATCTCAGCACTACTACTCTTAACATATAATTTATTATCATCTATCTCAAATGTTACTATATTCTTTTCTTTATCACTAGTTAAAATACTAGCACGATCAATTACATTATATAAATCACTTATATTAGCCTTAATAGACAACATAAACTCTTCAGGAAGTAAATTTGAAGTATTAGGATAAGTTCCACTAATCAATCTAGATTGGAATAGTAAATTCTGATATTTAATTAAAATTTTATTATTAAATACATGTAATTCTAAATTATCCTCACTATCATCCATTATCTTAATAAATTCTAATAAATTTTTACTTGGAATAACTATATTATAATTATCATTTATAGTTTCATTTAAACGAATAACTTTTCTAGCCAATCTATAAGAGTCTGTAGAATTACATTCTAATATATCTCCTAATATTTTAAAATTAATACCTGTAAGTATTGGTCTAGATTCATCATTACTAGATGCAAATGATGTTTGACTAATTATAGACTTAAATACTCTAGCTGCAACAGTAACTGGACTTTTACTTTCTTCTAAATTAATACTAGGATACTCATTTTTATTAATACCATTTAAATTAAATTCACTATTTTCTGTGTAAATAATTATTTTCAAATCATCTACAACTTCTATATTAATATATTCATCAGGTAATTTACGAACTATATCTAATATATATTTTCCTTGTATAATAATAGATCCTTCTTGATCTATATTCATATCTTCATCTTTTTCTATAAATACTTTAATAGTAATATCATTATCACTAGCAGTAAGTGTAAGTCCATTATTATCTAAATCAAATTTAATTCCTGCAAGAACAGGGACTAAATTTTTTGTACTAATTGCTTTTGATACTTTATTTAAACCATCTAATAAAACCTCTTTTTTAATTTTTAATTTCATATTATATTCCTTCTTTCTTAATTAATATTATTATTATTACAGTGGAAACTGTGAATAACTCTTAAAATCCTTTTATTATATATATTTTTATCAACTATTACTTGTGGATAATTTATGTAAAAAGTAATAGTTTTACACAATCACACTATTTCTTTCTTTAATTTTTCAATTATATTGGCTAATTCTTTATTAGACAACATCTCCCTCTCTATCTTTTCGACAGAATGCATTACTGTTGAGTGATCTTTACCTCCAAATTCAATTCCTATTTTAGGAAATGATTCATTAGTAAGTTTTCTACATAAATACATAGCTACTTGCCTAGGAAATGCTAAATTAGCACTTCTTTTCTTAGATTTCATATCATCTACTGATATTTGAAAGTGTTCAGCAACTATTCTTTGAATTCTATTAATATTATTTTTTTCACTATATCCTTTATTTACATAATCTTTCAATACTTCTATAGCTAAATCAAGTGTTATATCAGTACCACCCATTATTGTGGAATAAGCTAACAGTCTAGTAATTGAACCTTCCAGATGTCGCACATCACTTCCTACGTTAGAGGCAATATACTCAATAACGTCATCAGGTATATTTTTATTAATAGAATCCCCTATTATCTTCTTTTTAAGAATAGCTACGCGTAAATCAAAATCAGGTGGATAAATATCAGCGGTCAAACCCCAACAGAATCTAGTTCTAAGTCTATCTTCTAATAGTTTTAAATCATCTGGTGATCTATCTGAAGATATTATTATTTGCTTATTATCATTATATAAAGTAGTAAATGTATGGAAAAATTCATTTTGTGTTTGAGTAGCTCCCTGAAAAAACTGTATATCATCAATAATTAAAACATCTATATTTCTATATTTATCTTTAAAGTAATTAACATAGTCAAAGTTTTTACCATGCTCATCCTTTTTATTAATACCAAGAAAATCATTTATAAATTGATCACTAGAAACATATAAAACTTTCTTATTACTATGCTGTTCAATATAATTACCAATTGCATGCATCAAATGTGTCTTCCCTAGTCCACTATTTCCATATATAAATAGTGGATTATAAATATTTCCAGGATTTTCTGCTACATCCAAAGCAGCTGCTTGTGCAAAACGATTACTATTACCAACTATAAAATTTTCAAATGTATAATTTGGATTAAGGTTAGATTTATGTTTTCTTTCAATATTATTTTCTGCTTGATTATCAAATAAAGAAATTCTCTCTTCTCTAACTACTTTTTCTTCTGTTTCAATTTCTTCTTTTAAGAAAAACTGAATGTCAACATTGTCACCTATAATATCAGATAATGTACTAGTAATTAAATCATAATATCTAGTAGCTAAATGTCTTTTAAACATTCCCATGGGAACTATAATTTTAGCTACGCCATCTTTATATTCATACAATTCTGTATCTTTAAACCAGGTATTAAAGGATAATGGTGTCATTTCATTTTTTATACTGTTTAAAAAATTAGACCAAATGATTTTCACATTCATATTATCCCTCCCCTGCATAAGAATAATTTGTAAGTCATATTGTAACTTAATTTTGTGGAAAAATAAATAGATAAAATTAACTTTTTTTAAATACACAGCATGTCCACAATATATTCACATATTTTTCAACAAAAAATCATCTATATTATATAAGAAAATTGATTAATTATCAACAGATTAGAAAAAAATATAAAATAACATGTTGAAAAAGTTATGCACATGCCTGTGGAAAATGTGGAAAACTAAATTCATAGATAGGATTACTTCTTAAACAATATTAAAAAATTTAAAATTTTAAACATTTATGTGGAAAATAATTGACAAAAATGTATTTTATCTTATATACTAATGTAGATTTTACGACTGGAGGTGGAATTATGAAAAGAACTTATCAACCAAATAATAGAAAAATGAAAAAGAAACATGGATTTTTTGCAAGAATGAAGTCTAACGTATTAAATCGTCGTAGAGCAAAAGGTCGTAAAAGATTATCTAAGTAAAAGCCACTGTGTGCATAGTGGTTTTTTTTCTATTATATTAAAATGCAGGTGATAAATTGAAAAAGTATAATGTCTTAAAGGAAAACAACGATTTTCAACAAATAATTACTAAAAGTAATTTTAAAAAAGATTGTAACATAGTACTTTATTATAGAAAAAATAATTTAGACCATTATCGTTTTGGTATATCTGTTGGTAAAAAAATTGGTAATGCAGTAACAAGAAATTATTATAAAAGAATCTTAAGAAATATCGTGGATCATAATAAAAAACTATGTTCAAATGACAAAGATTATATTATAATAATAAAGAAGAACTGTTTATGTGCAACATATGATCAAATAGAGAAGAGCTTTCAAAATCTAATTATAAACAGTAATAAAGGAGAAAAAAATGAAGAGAAAGAATTATAAAAAGCTAATAATTGTCTCAAGCTTAGTACTTTTACTAACTGGATGTACAACAACACTAAAGACAGAAGATAAAAAAGTAGTAAAAAACCCAGAAACAGGACAAAGTTTAACTGCAAATATTTTATGTAGGCCAACCAACAAAGAAACAATCAAAGCTTATGAAGAAAATGGAGTGGATTTAGCAGCTATACCTAAATGTAGTGAGTTTAAAATAACAAGTGGTGGTTATGATGGACTATGGACTAGTATATTTGTTAAACCATTAGCTTTCATCATACTATTTATAAGTAAATATGTTAAAAGTGCTGGATTTGCCTTAATACTAACAAGTTTACTATTAAGATTAATCCTATACCCACTAACTAAAAAAACTGCAATGCAATCAGAATTAATAAAAAAAGCTCAACCAGAATTAGATAGATTAGAAAAGAAATATGCTAATAAAACAGATTCAGACTCAATGATGAAAAAGAGTCAAGAAATGACTCTAATATATAAAAAGCACAATATTAACCCAATCTCAGGATGTGCATATTCACTTATTCAATTACCATTATTTATAGCTTTCCTAGAAGCAATAAATAGGGTACCAGCTTTATTTGAAGAAAATTTCTTACTATTACAATTAGGTACAACACCATCTGTAGGTTTATTCAATAATGGAAATTGGTTATATCTTATATTAATAGTTTTAGTAGGATTAACTACATACTTCTCATTCAACTTAAATAAAACATCATCAACGAATACTAAAGATCCAATGACTAATATGACTAACATAATGACTGGTATGATAACCGTAATGGGTATATTCATGCCAACAGCTTTATGTATTTATTGGATTACTACTAACTTATTTACTATAGCTCAAAACTTAATAGTAAAAAGAAGTAAGGAGGTATTAGCAAAATGATAAAAAATAGATATACTGGAAAGACTAGAGAAGATGCAATTAATAATGCTAAAATATCTCTTCAAGAATTAGAAGAAAATTTATATATTAAAGAAATAGAAGTAAAAAACAGTTTATTTAATAAAAAAGTTGAAATAGAAGTAATAAGACATGATGACGTAGTAGAATATATAAAAGAATATATAAAAGAGTTAGTTAAAAATATGGGCTTAGCAGTTAATTTAGAGGTTAAAAAGAGAAACGATAACATAATGTATATTCTATATACTGATAATAACTCAATTTTAATAGGAAAAAATGGTAGAACATTAGATGCAATAACTACAATAGTAAAACAAGTAGTACATAAAGAAATAGGTGAGTATTTTAAATTTACTATTGATGTAGGAGAATACAAACAGGCTAGAGAACAAAGACTAGAATCTTTAGCTAAAAAAGTAGCTAGAGAAGTATCTACATCTAAAGTAGCTGCAAAACTAGATCCAATGAATTCATATGAAAGAAGAATTATTCATACTATTTTAGCGGATAATAAGAAAGTAACTACAGAAAGTGAAGGGGAAGAACCTAATCGCTATGTAGTAATTAAACCAAAGGAAGATGAATAATCTTCTTTTCTTTTTACAAAAAAAATGGTAGTATATGCTATATAAAAGAGGTGTTACTATGAATGATACAATCACAGCCATTTCCACAACTCAAGGAGTAGGTGCAATATCAATAATCAGAGTTAGTGGTAATGATGCCATAAAAATAGTAAATAAAATATTTAAGGGAAAAAATCTAGAAACAGTAGAAAGTCATACAATTAACTATGGACATATCATAGATAAAGATGAAGTGATTGATGAAGTATTAGTATCAGTTATGAAATCACCTAAAACTTTCACAACAGAAGATATAGTAGAAGTTAATTGCCATGGTGGTATTTCCACTACTAATAAAGTTTTAGAACTCATATTAAATAATGGTGCTAGACTAGCTGAACCTGGAGAATTTACGAAAAGAGCCTTCTTAAATGGTAGAATAGACTTAACTCAAGCAGAATCTGTAATGGACTTAATCAATTCTAAGAATGAATCTAAAAGAAAAGTAGCCATTAAAGGTTTAAATGGTTATGTTAGCAATATTATCAGAAACTTAAGACAAGAAATACTAGAGTTACTTGCATCAATAGAAGTAAATATAGATTATCCAGAGTATGAAGATGCAATTGTGATGACTAATGATATCGTAAAGCCAAAGATTGCTGAAATAAAAGAAAAATTAGCTAAAATTATTAATGAATCTGAAAATAGTAAGATTTTAACTAGTGGTATTAAAACTATTATTATTGGAAAACCAAATGTAGGAAAAAGTAGTATTTTAAATAGATTATTAGATGAAGAAAAAGCAATTGTTACTGATATTGAAGGAACAACTCGTGATACGGTTGAAGGTTCTATTACGATTAATGGAGTATCTTTAAATATTATTGATACAGCTGGCATTCGTGAAACAGAAGATATTGTAGAGAAAATAGGGGTAGAGAAGAGTTTAAGTTTAATTAATGAAGCTGATTTAATTATTATTGTTTTAAATAATAATGAAGAATTAACAGAAGAAGATAAAAAAATACTAGCCTCATGCAAAGATAAAAAAGTAATTGTAGTTATTAATAAAAACGATTTAGAAAGAAAAATCAATATTAAAGACATCAATTATAAAAATATAATTTATACAAATACAGTGGATTTGTCTGGGATAGATTCTTTAAAAGAAAAGATAGTAGAATTATTTAATTTAAATGAACTTGAACAACAAGATTATACTTATCTAAGCAATGTCAGACAAATTTCACTAGCAAAAGAAGCTAATAGTATATTAGAAGAAGTAGATAATGGAATCAAAAATGAAGTACCAGTTGATATGATAGAAATTGATATTAAGCGTGCCTGGGAAAAACTTGGTGAAATAATAGGTGAAACTTACACCGAAGAATTAATAGACCAACTATTTAGTCAGTTCTGTTTAGGTAAATAAAATTATAAAAAATGTTATATTAATACAAAAATTATAATTTAATATTAAAAATTATTTCCCGGGAAATAATTTTTTTCTATTTCTACTAAAAAAATTAGAAATATAGTGTATAATAATTCCAGAAAAAAGAGGAAGTGTATCAAAATGGAATATGATATTATCGTTGTAGGTGGAGGTCATGCTGGTTGTGAAGCATCACTATCATCAGCTCGTCTACATAATAAAACTTTATTAGTAACAGGAAATATAAAAAATATAGCTGATATGCCATGCAATCCATCAATAGGTGGACCCGCAAAAGGAATTATTGTAAGAGAAATAGATGCCTTAGGTGGTGAAATGGCTAATAATATTGATCATAGCTGTCTACAAGTCAAAATGTTAAATACAAAAAAAGGCCCAGCTGTAAGAGCATTAAGGGCACAAGGTGATAAAATTACTTATCCAAAAGCTATGTTAGAAACTATGAAAAACCAAGAAAATCTAGAGATTAAAGAATCACTAGTAGAAGACTTAATCGTAGAAGATAATAAAGTAAAAGGTGTAGTTTTAGAAAACGGAGAAAAGATTTATGCCAAAGCAGTAGTTCTAACAACAGGAACATACTTAAAAGCAGTTATTCTAAGAGGAGCTAAAAAAACAGTTAGTGGTCCACACGGTGAAAGACCATCTAAATTTTTAAGTGATAAACTAAGAGAGTATGGATTTACGATTCAAAGATTAAAAACAGGAACTCCTCAAAGAATAGATAAAAATAGTATTGATTATTCAAAAACTAGCCTAGAACCAGGTGATAGCGTTCCACATACTTTTTCATTTGATAACACACCACTTTATAAAGTAGAAGACCAAGTACCATGTCATCTAATCTATACAACGAAAGAAACTCATAAAATTATTATGGATAACCTAGAAAAATCAAGTATGTATGGTGGTTATGTAGAAGGAATTGGCCCTAGATATTGTCCTTCAATAGAAGATAAAGTAGTTCGTTTTAAAGATAAAGAAAGACATCAACTATTCCTAGAGCCAGAAAGTTTATATTATGATGATATTTACATTCAAGGTTTTTCAACCAGTATGCCAGAAGAAATTCAAGATTTAATGGTTCATAGCTTACCAGGATTAGAAAATGCCAAAATATTAAAATATGCTTATGCGATTGAATATGACGCTATAGACCCTCTACAATTAAAACAGTCACTTGAAACTAAAATACTGGAAAACCTATTTACAGCCGGACAAATAAACGGTACAAGTGGCTATGAAGAAGCAGCAGGACAAGGATTAATAGCTGGTATCAATGCATCTCGTAAGATTCATAATCAAGAACCATTAATTCTTAAAAGAAATGAAGCCTATATTGGTGTATTAATTGATGATTTAGTAACAAAAGGGACTAAAGAACCATATCGTATGTTAACATCTCGTGCTGAATATCGTTTATTACTTCGTCATGATAATGCTGATTTAAGATTAAGAGAATATGGACATGAAATAGGTTTAATAACAGAAGAAAGATATCAAAAGTTTGTAGAAAAGAAGAATCAAATCAAAGAATTAATTAATCTATTAAAAGAAAATAAAATCACACCTACAAGAGATACCAATGAATATTTAACAAGTATTAATTCAACTAAATTATTAGATGGTATTACCTTATATGAACTATTAAAAAGACCAGAAATAACATTTACTAATATAAAACACTTTATAGATATTAACTATAGCGATGAAGTAGTAGAACAAGTTGAAATAATGGATAAGTATGAAGGTTATATCGTAAAAGCAAATAGGGAAGCCGAAAAAATGTTAGACTTAGAAAAAGTAAAAATACCAGAAGATATAAACTATGATAATGTTCATAACCTAGCCAGTGAAGCAAGACAAAAATTAGCTCAAGTAAGACCAACTACTATCGCGCAAGCTTCCCGTATTAGTGGTGTTAATCCTGCTGATATTTCTATATTAATGGTCTATTTAAAAAAGGAAAAACGAATATGAATTTAGAATTATTTATAGAAGAAACAAAAAAATTAGGTATTACTCTAACAGACTTGCAACTAGAAAAATTAAATCAATTTTATGAATTATTAATTTCATGGAATCAAAAAATGAATCTAACTAGAATAACAGAAAAAGAAGATGTTTACTTAAAACATTTCTATGATAGTCTAACACTTAGTAAAGTAATAGATTTAAAACAAGACTTAACTTTATGTGATGTTGGTAGTGGTGCTGGATTTCCAGGAATTGTTTTAAAAATCTGTTTTCCTAATTTAAAAATAACTTTACTAGATTCTCTTCAAAAAAGAGTAAATTATTTAAATGAAATAATAAAAGAATTAGATTTAAAAGATATAGAAGCTATTCATACTAGAGCAGAAGATTATGCTAAACAAAATCGTGAAAAATTTGATATTGTAACAGCTAGAGCAGTAGCTAATCTTAAAATACTATCAGAATTATGTATTCCAATGGTAAAAGTAAACGGTTTATTTATTGCAATGAAAGCAACTATTGAAGAAGAACTTGCAAACAGCATGGAAATATTAAAAAAATTAGATAGTAAAATTGAAAAAGTAGAAACATTCTATTTGCCAGTAGAAAATAGTATTAGAAATATTATTTTGATTCAAAAATTAAAATCAACTAATAGAATTTATCCAAGAAGAATAGAAAAAATAAGAACAAAATAACAGTTAAAAAATAGGGGGGTAGTAAAATATGAATAACCAAATTGATAAAATAATAAGAGAAGTATATGAAGAAGTTAAAACTAGATGTTATGCACCAACAAATGCCTATGGAACTGGTGCTTGGGATCACCACATTGAAGTAGTATATAAATTAGCTATAAAAAATTGTGAAAAATATCACGCAAATCACGATATTGTAGCACTAGCCGCCTTATTACATGATGTTGCTTCTGTAACGAATAAAGATTATACAGAACAACACCATATCATAGGTGCTCAAATTGCGGAAAATGTATTAAAAAAATATGATTTAGATAAGAAATCACGGGAATTAATAAAAACATGTATTTTACACCATAGAGGTAGTGTGTTAATGGAAAAAAATACACCTGAAGAAGTATGCATAGCAGATTCAGATGCTATGGCTCATTTTTATAGTGTACCATCCTTACTTAGAATGGTATATGTAGAAAAGCATATGGAAATTGATGAAGGTGCAGACTTTGTATTTCATAAATTAGATAGAAGCTATAATAAATTATCACCACGTGGAAAACAAATTATACTACCTCAATATGAAGCGGCTAAAGTATTACTAGTAAAAAGATAAAAGTCAAAAATCCTAAATTTGACTTTTTTTCTTGTATGAACATAAAAATATGATATAATATACTCAGAATAAAAGAGTAAAAGAATGAAAAGAGGGTAATTTATGGATAGAGAAGTAGTAGAACTATACTTAGATGATATAATTCCAAATCGTTTTCAACCTCGTGAAGTATTTAACGAAGAGGCATTAAGAGAATTATCTAATTCAATAAGAGAACACGGAGTTATTCAACCAATTATTGTAAGAAAATTAGGGGATAAATATGAAATAATCGCAGGTGAAAGAAGATACAAAGCATCTGCTATGGCGGGACTTACCAAAATACCAGCAATTATTCGTAATTTAGATGATAAAGAAGCCTCAAAAGTAGCTCTTTTAGAAAATCTTCAACGTAAGGATCTAACAGCTATAGAAGAAGCACGAACTTATCAAAAAATATTAGAATTAGATTCTATGACTCAGGAAGAATTAGGTCGTACCATGGGAAAATCTCAAGCTGCTATAGCTAATAAAATGAGATTATTATCATTACCTGATGAAATACAAGAAGCCCTACTTCAAGATAAAATATCAGAACGTCATGCACGTAGTCTTTTAAACTTGGATAGTAGTGAAGAACAGATTGCAATGTTACATAATATTATTAATAAACGTATGACAGTAAGAGAATTAGACAATGAAATTAAAAAAATAAAAGGAGAACCATATGGTACAACTGATATTCAAATAGAAAATAAAATATCAGAGCCTCCTCTTATAGAAAATATTAAACAAGTAGAGTATCCAACTACTGATTCAGAATCAAATAATTTCATATTTGATTTAAATCCAGAAAATCCGGCACCAGAACAAAAAGAGGTAAAAGAATTAAATATAAATTCTACTCCTCAACCATTGCCAAGTGTATTAGAGGATATTTTACTTAAACCAAAATCAGCTAGAGCAGCATATGAAGATAAAGAACAACCTTCAGAAATTAAAAATGAAACACAAGAAACACTTCCAGAAAAAAACAAATATTCTATCGAGGAGTTACTTGATGACGAAGAATTATATTCATTAAAAAATGCAATAGCCGAGATAAATAAGAGTATAGAAATAGTAAAATCTAAAGGTTTCTTAGTTAAAATGGAAGAAATGGATTTTGAATCAACATATCAAATAATTATTCAAATAGATAAAAACAATTAAAAGTAGAATAATCTACTTTTTTTTAACAAATTACTAAAATATATTTTCTTATATAATATTTTTTGTTAAAATATATAAGTATCAAATCAGAAAAAAGGTGGTAACATGGGAAAGATAATATCATTAGTAAATCAAAAAGGTGGAGTAGGAAAAACTACTACCAGTATTAATCTTTCTGCTTCATTAGCATATTTAGGTAAAAGGGTACTTTTAATAGATTTAGATCCTCAAGGAAATGCTACAACGGGAGTAGGAATAAATAAAGGTGACGTAGTAAAAAGTGTCCATGATGTAATGGCCGGTACTTGTGAGATCACAGAAGCAATAATTCGTACCAAGTTCAAAGGATTATACGTTTTACCAGCTACAATTAATTTAGCTGGTATTGATATTGAACTATTAGAAAAAAGTAAAGTTGATCAAAATTTTTCTAAGAACACTCAATTAAAAATAGCAGTCGACCAAATAAAAGATTCTTTTGATTTTATTATCATTGATTGCCCACCATCTTTAGGATTAATAACAACCAATGCTTTAACTGCTTCTGATTCAGTAATTATTCCAGTTCAATGTGAATTCTTTGCACTAGAAGGAATTACTCAATTATTGAATACAATTATGCTAGCTCAGAAAAATTTAAATCCTAATTTAAATATAGAAGGTGTATTACTAACAATGTTAGATTCCAGAGCTATCTTATGCCTGGAAGTAGTAGAAGATATTAGAAGATTCTTTAAGGAAAGAGTTTACAATACCATTATTCCAAGATTGGTAAGAATAGCAGAAGCTCCCTCTCATGGAACACCAATATTAGCTTATGATCCAAAACATAGAGGAACTATTGCTTATTTAAATTTAGCAAAGGAAGTGATTGAAAGAAATGGAACAAACTAGAAGAAAAGCCCTTGGTAGAGGCTTAGAAGAACTATTTAATAATGAACCAATGAATTATGAACAAATTGAAGAAAAAATAATTACAGAAACACCAAAAGAAGAAATAGTAGAATTAAAATTATCAGAATTAAGAAGCAATCCTTATCAGCCTAGAAAGAATTTTGATGAAAAAGCTCTTCAAGAATTATCAGAATCAATCAAAGAACATGGTGTATTTCAACCAATAATAGCTAAAAAAAGTATTAAAGGTTATGAAATAATAGCTGGAGAGCGTCGTGTAAAGGCTTCAATTTTAGCCGGCAAAGAAACAATACCAGCAATTATAAGAGATTTTTCTGATCAAGATATGATGGAAGTAGCATTACTAGAAAACCTTCAACGTGAAAATTTAAATGCTCTAGAGGAGGCAACTGCTTATAAAAAATTACTAGAAGAGTTATCATTAACACAAGAGAAACTTGCTGAAAGATTAGGGAAAAGTAGAAGTCATATCACCAACATGTTGGGCTTACTATCATTACCTGAAGAAGTAAAAGATATGATTATGGAAAATAAATTAACTATGGGGCATGCACGTGTTCTAAGTAAATTAGAGGATCCACAAAAAATAAAAGATTTAGCTGAAAAAATAGTAATGGAAAATTTAAGTGTACGCCAAGTTGAAAATTTATCAGTTGAAGAAATCTATGAAAAGAAAAAACCAATTCATAAAAGTAATAACTTAAATAATGAATATAAAGTTTTATCCGAAGAATTATCAGATAAACTAGGAACCAAAGTAAAAATAACCCACAATAAATTAGAAGTTTCTTTTGTAAATAGTAATGATTTAAATAGAATACTAGAAATAATGGGAATAGATAACTAAGAGGGATGAAATGTTAGAAAAAATATTAATACCAAAAGTTTATTTACCAATAATTTATTCTGCTGTAGCTTTTTTATTAAATAGTATAATAAAGAAAATAGCCAATAAAATTATCGAAACTAAACAAGAAAGTCTATCAAAAAATAGTTATAACTACAAAAAAATAGAAACTTTTAGAGTATTATTAATAAATATTATTAAGTATGCCATAATTTTATTTACACTTTTAGCTATACTTACAGTTTATGGTATAGATGTATCATCAGTATTGGCAGGACTTGGAATAGTAGGAATAGTTGTAGGTCTTGCTCTACAAGATTTTGCTAAAGATATTATTGCAGGTATCAGTATCATACTAGAAAATCAATATGCAATGGGTGATATAATATCAGTAGGTAATTTTAAAGGAGAAGTTATTTACTTAAGCTTAAAGACAACACGTATAAAGAGTTGGGATGGTCAAGTAAAAATATTAGCTAATCGTAATATAAATGAAGTTATTAATCATAGTATGGAAAATTCTATGGCTATTGTAGATGTAGGTGTAAGTTATGAAGATGATATTGAAAAAGTAGAAAAGGTACTAAATGATCTAGCTATTGAACTAACTAAGACACTACCTAAGTTAAAAGGTAAAGTTGAAGTATTAGGCATTGAAAGTTTAGCAGATTCATCAGTTGTCTTTAAAGTTATTGCTCCAACTGTTTCAATGGAACATTTTGCTATACAAAGAGAAATGCGTAAGCAAATTAAACTTGCTTTAGATAAAAATAATATTAAAATACCATACCCACAAGTAGAGGTGCATAATGGAAAATAATAAAGATTATCAATTAAACTCCCATGTTATTATGAAAAAAGCTCATCCATGTGGATCTAATGAATGGGAAATTGTTAGACTAGGTGCAGACATTAAAATTAAATGTTGTAATTGTGGAAGATCAGTTATGATTCCTCGAATAGAATTTAATAAAAAATTAAAGAAAGTATTAAATAGTGAGGAAGTATAATATGAAAGAAAAGAAAAAATTAAAATTAAAAAAATTCTATTTACATCCAGTAACAGCTTTTATTCTATTAACCTTACTTGTAATAGTATTGAGTGGATTATTTTCAGTATTTGGACTTCAAGCAACATATAATAAGTTAAATACAAATACCGGAGAATTAGAAAAGACTTTAGTAACAGTAGAAAATTTACTAAATTATGATGGAATAAAATATATAGTAAGTAATGCTACAAAAAACTTTATTAGTTTCACAACTCTAAGTACTCTAATTATATCTTTAATTGGTATAAGCATTATTCAAGCTACAGGGTTACTTGATGCATTTATCAAAAGAACATTGATTAAAATTGATAATAAAAAATTAACTTTTATGCTTATATTAATAGCTACTCTATCAAGTTTAATTAACGAAATTGGATATGTAATTTTGATTCCACTAGCAGCAATTATCTTTCAAAAAAATAAAAGAAATCCCATTGCTGGTATAATAGCAGCTTTTGCTGGAGTATCATTTGGTTATGGGGCAACATTATTCGTTGGTTCCATGGAGGTTAATTTAAATCCTATCACAGAATCAGCTGCAGGATTAATTGATTCAACTCACCATGTACCACTAACATCAAACTTGTTTATAATAATAATCAGTTCAATAATCCTATCCATAATAGGAACTATAATAATTGAAAAAATACTAATACCAAAATTAGGAAAATATAAAAATAATCTTGATTCTATAACTCAAGAAATAGAAATTATTGATAATATAGATACAGTAGAACAGCAAGAACAGAATAAATTAAGAGAAGAGTTACTAGAAAAAAAAGGAATGAAAAACGCTTTAATAGCTACAATAGTATTTATTCTATTTATGGTATATTCATTAATACCTAACCTTCCATTTTCTGGATTATTACTTGATATGGAAGAATCGACTTATTTAGGACAAGTATTTGGTCCAAATTCTTATTTTCAAGATGGATTTACATTTCTAATATCATTATTTTTTATAGTAGTAGGAATAGCATATGGAATAGGTGCTAAAACAATAACTAATGACAAAGAACTAGTAAAAGAAAGTAGTGAATACCTATCTAATATTGGAAATCTAGTAATGCTAGTATTCTTTGCTTCTCAGTTTATAGCTATATTTAAAAAGACTAATATAGCTGCTATAATTACTGCTTGGGGAGCTAACATAATTAATCAAGCAAACTTTACTGGAATACCATTAATCTTATTAGTAATAATTATTATAGCAATAGCCAACGTATTTACAACAACACCAGTAGCTAAGTGGACAATATTGGCTCCAGTTGTTGTACCAAAATTAATGCAAGCTAATATATCACCTGAATTTTCTCAATTTATACTAAGAGCAGGCGATTCAATGACTAAAGGTATTACACCATTATTAGCTTACTTTGTTATATATGTTGGTTATTTAAATCTATATAATCCAGATAGAAAAAAGCCAATAACTATAAGAAAAGCTCTATCATTACTAACACCATACTGCCTAATTATAAGTATTACTTGGATAGTAATTACTATATTATGGTACATAATAGGTCTACCTATAGGACCGAGTATATATACAACATTATAATTATGTGTTATAATACGCATAGAAAAGAGGAATATTATGGGATTAACAGCCGGAATTGTAGGTTTACCAAATGTAGGTAAATCAACATTATTTAATGCAATTACTAAAAAAAGTATTCTAGCAGCTAACTATCCATTTGCCACTATTGAACCTAATGTTGGAGTAGTAGTAGTTCCAGATGATAGACTAAACGTTCTAAATGATATGTATCAACCAAAGAGATTAATACCAACATCATTTGAATTTACTGATATAGCAGGTCTAGTAAAAGGGGCATCAAATGGTGAAGGCTTAGGTAATAAATTTCTATCACATATTAGAGAAACAGATGCTATAGTTGAAGTGGTAAGATGCTTTGAAAACAAAGATATTATTCACGTAGAGGGTAAAGTAGATCCAATAAGAGATATAGAAATAATTAATTTAGAACTTGCCCTAGCTGATCTAGAAAGTATTGGAAATCGTATTGAGAAGATAGAAAAAAAAGCTAGAACTAGTAAGAATAAAGATGAATTAATCGAATTAGAGGCCTTAAAGAAGGCTAAGTCATCACTAGAAAAAAATGAAGCCTTAAGAACTGTTAGCTTTACTAAAGAAGAATTATTAGCTATAAAGTCATATAACTTTCTAACTCAAAAACCAATTATCTATATGGCAAATATAAATGAAGAAGAGGTATCAACAGAAGATAATGAATATGTTAAACAAGTAAAAGAATATGCTAGTAAAGAAAATGCTAAAGTAATAAAAGTATGTGCCAAAATAGAAGAAGAATTAAGTCAATTAGATGATAATGATCATAAGGACATGTTAGAAGCTCTTGGTATTAAAATGAGTGGTTTAGATCAATTAATTCAAGCAACATATGATTTATTAGGTTTGGCTACATATTTTACTGTAGGGAAAGATGAAGTAAGGGCATGGACCTTCAGAAAAGGAATGAATGCTAAAGAGTGTGCTGGTATTATCCATAGTGATTTTGAAAAAGGATTCATCAGAGCAGAAATTATGTCATATACAGATTTGATTGAGTATGGCAATGAAATAAAAGTAAAAGAGGCAGGTCGTGCTAGACTTGAAGGAAAAGATTATTTAATGCAAGATGGAGATATATGTTATTTTAGATTTAATGTCTAAATAAAATAGATTATAGAAGGAGAAATAATATGGAAAATAAAATTTATTCAAAAGTATATTTATGGTTATTTATAGGTTTACTAGTAACCTTCCTAACAGGAATTTATACATCTACCAATGTAGATGCCTTATCAGCAATATTCAATAATGGTTTTTATTGGATATTAGTCATAGTAGAGTTAGGCTTAGCAATATTCTTATCAGCAAGAATTCATAAAATGAGTGCAACAACAGCTAGAATAAGTTACTTGTTATATACATTTTTAACTGGATTAACTTTATCATCAATATTTATAGTATATAAATTAGACTCAATAATATTAGTATTTGGTATAACTGCAGTTTTATTTTTAATATTTGCTTTAATAGGAAAAACTACCAATCTAGATTTAAGTAAATTTGGTACTTATCTATTAATGATGTTACTTGGCATAATTATTTGTAGTATTATTAATATATTCTTAGATAATACTATGTTTGATTTAGTTATTTCTTGTATAAGCATAGTTATCTTCTTAGGTTATATTGCCTATGATGTACAAAAAATAAAGAAATTAGACGGTTTTCTAACTGATGATAATTTAGCAGTAATAGGAGCTTTTGAATTATATCTAGATTTTATTAATATATTCATTGACTTATTAAGAATATTTGGAAAAACAGATGACTAGGGAAATACTTATTACATTATTTCATAATAATAAATAAAATATATAAAAAGCATTTACAAAAATGCTTTTTTTTGTTATATTACTAGCGAGTATTAAATGTACTCCTTGCTAGTAATAGCCAAAAGACCAAAAGGAGGTGTAGAAAATGAGAAAGTATGAAATCATGTTTATTGTAAAACCAGACTTAGAAGAAGCAGCAATGAAACAAATAGTTAAAGATATGCAATCAGTATTAGAAAGTAATAATGCTAAAGTACTAGATTTAAAAGAAATGGGACAACGTGACTTAGCATATGAAATTAATAAATACAAGACTGGATATTACTTCTTATTTACTATTGAGACTGAGGATTTAACAGCAACAAAAGAATTCGATCGTTTATCATTAATTAATGAAAATATTCTTCGTCACTTAATAGTAAGAGTAGAAGACTAAGAGAGGTAATAGTATGAATAAAGTATTTTTAATTGGTAGATTAACTAGAGACCCAGAATTAAGATATACAACTAGTAATATTGCTACAGCTACATTTAGTATAGCTGTAAATAGAAATTTCACAAATCAAAATGGAGAAAGAGAAGCTGATTTTATCAACATTGTAGTTTGGAGGAAACAAGCAGAAAATGTTAAAAATTATTTAACTAAAGGTAGTCAAGTAGCTATCGATGGTAGAATTCAAACAAGAACATATGATGGCCAAGATGGACAAAAAAGATATGTTACTGAAGTAGTGGCAGACAATGTTCAATTTCTAGATACTAGAAATGGCAGTGTTCAAGCTAATCCAACAACATCAGGACCAAGCCCATATGATTTTGCAGATCAAGCGCCATCACCAGCACCACAAACTACTGATGTAGCTTCAGACCCTTTCGCTGATTTTGGATCATCAATCGAAATAAGTGATGATGAATTACCATTCTAAGAAGGAGGAAAATAAATATGGCAGAATTCTTTAGAAAAAAGAAAAAAGTATGCTACATGTGTACAGGTAAAAATATTGATTACAAAGATGTAGAAACTTTAAAAAGATATATTAACGATAAAGGTAAAATTTTACCTAGAAGAATTACAGGAGCATGCGCTAAACACCAAAGACATATTGCAGAACAAATCAAACGTGCTCGTGCAATAGCTTTATTACCTTATACTAAATAATAAAGAGAAGAATTATCAATTTGATAATATTCTCTTTTTTTTCTTATAAAAATACCTTATAATAAGTCATCAAGAAGGTGATAATATGTCTAATTTATATGAATCATTAACATTAGCCAGTAATCTAATAGAAAATAAAAATAAATATAATTTGAAATATAATACTTTTTTTCAAAAAATATATCCATTCACAACACAAAATTTAAAGGATCAATATAATATTTTTGATTTATCTAGTAAAGATATACTAACAGTTCAGGGAAGTGGTGATCAAATACTCGAACTATTATTAAATAAAGCTATAAATATAGATGCTTTTGACATAAATCCATTGACTGAATACTACTGGTATTTGAAAATGGCTTGTTTCTTAGCTAAAATAGTTCCGGAAGAATACTTTAATTATCTAAGATATAAAGATTACCCCAAATTTTCAATAAAAAATGATAAATGTTTCAACATTGAAACATTTAATAAAATAAGTTCATACCTACCAACAAATTACAGACTATTTTGGGGAACACTTTATAAAAAATACTCATCACTAGAAATAAGACGAGAAAATTATCTATTTTCATCAGATGAAGAGCGAGAAAAAGTATTTGCCCAGACTTTAAATTATTTTGACTCAATAAACTTTGAAAAATTATACACTCTAGTTTCAAAATTAAATTATCATTTCATAGAATCAGATTTTAAAAATTTACCTCATACTTTATCAAAACAATATGATTTCATAGATTTATCAAATATTATAAGATATAGCGATATAATGTGGAAAAGCGAGCCACTACGTCACTTTCAAGAAATTATAAATCAGCTTATACCATATCTAAAGGATGATGGTATAATGATTGTTGGTTATCTTTATCAAGCCAATACTGAATATAGTGGTTACGAATGTTATCAGAAAAAAATCAGAGATTTATACTTTCCACAGTCTAAATTTCATTATTATTATTTTAATGGCATAACTGATATTAAAACTGAACCACAAAAATTAGATCCAGATGCTATTCTAGTTTATCAGAAAAGAAAAAACCATTAATGACATTATTGACCATTTATAGTATAATAAGAATGGATATTTAAAGAGGCATCAAATAAAATATACTATCTAAATTAAAATTAATAACTATTAATACAGATTAGTAAATATATCAAAATGGAGGAAATACTATGCAAGTAATTTTTATAAAAGATTTAAAAAAACAAGCAAAAAAAGGTGAAATCAAAGAAGTAAAAGATGGTTATGCTCAAAACTATTTAATCAAAAATGGTTATGCAGTAAAACTTACAGAATCAAGTTTAGCAAGCTATGAAAAAGAAAAAATACTAGAAAGAAACACCATTATGCAAAAAGAAGAAGAAGCTACAAAACTAAAACAAGACCTAGAAAAAGTAGTTTTACTATTTAAAGTAAAAACAGGAGAACAGGATAAAGTGTTTGGTAGTATAAGTGCTAAACAAATAAAAGATGAACTACATAAAAAAGGTTACAAAATAGATAAACGTCAAATAGAATTACTAAGTGGCTTATCATCATTAGGATACCATAATGTTAAAATTAATCTATTTAAAAATATAGATGCAATTATTAAAGTTCAATTAGTAAAATAAAGAGGTGACCATAATGGCAGTAAAACAAGTACCACATGATCTAATAGCGGAGCAATCTGTTTTAGGAGCTATGTTTTTGTCTAAATATGCAATAGAAAAAGCAACCGAAACACTAACTAAAAAAAGCTTTTATGATGAAAAAAATGGTATTATATTTCAAGCAATAGTTGACTTATCAGATCGAAAAACTCCTATTGATTTAACTACGGTAACAGCTGAACTAAATCAAATAAAAAAACTTCAAGAAGTTGGAAATGTAGAGTATTTAACAGAATTAATAAATATAGTTCCAACAGCCGCAAATATTGACTCTTATATTAAGATAGTAGAAGATACTGCATTATTAAGAGGAGTAATCGATACTTCTACTGAAATAGCCACACTAGCATACGAAAATGAAGGTGAGGTAGCTGATATACTTGACCAGGTAGAACAGAAAATAGTAAAAATTATTAGAAATAGACGCTCAAGTGAATTTAGAACTATTCAAGAAGTGTTGGGTGAGGTACAAAAAAATCTAGAAAAATTATCAGAAACTAAGGGAGAAGTTACTGGTATACCTACAGGTTTCTATGAATTAGATAAATTAACATCAGGATTTCATGAAAATCAACTTATTATATTAGCAGCTAGACCTGCCATGGGAAAAACAGCTTTTGCCTTAAATCTTGCAACTAACGTAGCTGTTAATACTAATAAAACAGTAGCTATATTTTCTCTGGAAATGGGTGCAGAACAATTAGCTAACCGTATTATTTCATCCCTTGGACAAATTGAAGGATCAAAACTATCTAGTGGTAATTTATTAAATAATGATTGGAAGCGTATAACTGAAGCACGTAGTCAACTCGCAACAGCTAAACTATATATATCAGATGATGCTGGAGTAACAGTAGGCGATATTAAATCAAAATGTAGAAGACTAGCAACTAGTGAAGAAGGCTTAGATTTAGTAATAATAGACCACCTACAACTACTAACTATGGGTGGAAATTATGGTAATAATCGTCAAGCAGAAATTACTGATATTTCAAGAAGCCTAAAAAAAATGGCAATGGAATTAAACATCCCAGTAATTGCCTTAGCACAGTTATCCCGTGGAGTTGAATCACGTGAAGATAAAAGACCTAAAATGAGTGACTTAAGGGAATCAGGATCAATAGAACAGGATGCCGATATAGTAGCATTATTATATCGTGATGACTATTACCAAACACCAAAAGATTCTAATGAATCACCTGACCCAAGCTTAAGTGAACTAATCATAGGAAAACATCGTAATGGTCCAACAGGAAAAATAGATCTATTATTCCGTAAAAACACAAGTACTTTTTTAAATTTTATAAAAGATAATAAGGGTGAACCAAATGAGTAAAAAAACATTATTATTAACATTAATAGCAGCTATCTTATCAGCTGTAATGGTATACATGGGAAGTAATAGTGCTACCTGTGCCAAACTACTTGGAATAAACACAATAAATACTACCCCTAAACAATTATACCGCGTATATTTAGGTGGAGAATCTATTGGACTAATTAAATCTATAGATGAACTTGAAACATTTATTGATGAAAAACAAACAGAATTAAAAGCTAAATATAATGTCGATAAAGTTTATGTACCTAATGATTTAGATGTAGTTCAAGAAATTACTTATAATGAAAAAACAGAAAATGTAGAAGACATATATAATAAGATTCAAAAGATAAAAGGAGACGAATCATTCACTATAGATGGTTACAAGATAGTAATTCATGGTATTCAAAAGTTAAGTGAAGATGGTACAGATCAAACTACTGAGGATCAAACTATATATGTTTTAGATAAAAATATATTTACATCAGCAGTGCAAAAAACAATAAAATTATTTGTTAATTCTACTGATTATTCTAATTTTATTAATGATACTCAACCGGAATTAACAGGTGAAGGTAAGATAATAGAGGATTTATATATAAAAAATAATATTACTATTAAAAAGGATCGTATTCCAACAGGAACAAAAATCTATCAAACAGAAGAAGAATTAAGTAAATATCTCCTATTTGGAACAACAGAAGATCAGAGTACATATATAGTTCAAGAAGGAGATACTATTGAAGAAATAGCCTATAATAATAAGTTGTCAACAGAAGAATTTCTAATAGCTAACACTGAATATAAAACAGCTACTGATTTACTATATCCAGGCAAAAGAGTAGTATTAGGAATAATAAAACCTCAATTTGATACTGTAGAAGAAACTCATACAGTAACTAGAAAAAATATTCAAAAAGAAACAGTGTATGAAGATGATAATACACAATATGCAGGATATGAACAAGTTAAAGAAGAAGGAGAAGATGGTATAAGTTTAGTAACAGAAAAAATTCAATATACAAATGGTGAAATAACTTCAGTTGTTACTATAACAGATCAAGAAAAAGTAATAAAACCAGCAGTAAAAAAAGTAGTAATAAGAGGTACTAAACAGTATACTGTATCAAGTGGAAGTAGCTACAATATAGATGTACCAGTTGGTGTAGGTAGCTGGGTATGGCCAACCACAACTAGTACTATAAGTAGTACTTATGCCTATAGATGGCAAAGTTTCCATAAAGCAGTAGATATTACTGGAAATATGGGTTCTCCTATAAGAGCTGCTAATAACGGTGTAGTAGTAATATCATCATATACTAAAGGAAATGGTAATTATATAATTATTAAACATGCCAACGGCTATTTCACAGAATATGCCCACCTAGCAGCACGTTATGTACAAAAGGGTCAAATAGTTTATGCTGGTGATACGATAGGTACTATGGGTAAAACAGGTAATGCATCAGGTGTACACTTACACTTTGGTTTATGGACAGGTGCACCATATACTGGTCAGCACCATAATCCATTGACACTTTATCAATGATAGTAAAAGTATTAGCTAGTGGTTCAAAAGGTAATTCAACCTATATTCAAACAAATGAATTAAAAATATTAATTGATATGGGAACCACATTCCAATACTTAGCTAACGAATTGGCTAAAATAAATATAACTCCCAAAGAGTTAGAATACATCCTAATTACTCATACTCATAGTGACCATATTAAAGGTCTATCAAGCCTTGTTCATAAAACTAATATACAAGTACTAGCTACTAAAGGAATGATAGAAGAATTATCAAAAAAAATACCTTTAGAAAATATAAATATGATACCAGATAAATTTACTTTAGGAGATATAAAAGTAAAATTAATTCATAATTCTCATGATGTAGAATCAGTTGGATATATCATAGAAAACAATAATAAATCATTAGTATATATCACAGATACAGGATATATAAACAAAAAGTATTTATCTGTATTAGCTAATAGAAATCTTTATATTTTAGAAAGCAATCATGATGAAAAAATGTTAATGGATGGTCCATATCCCTTTATGTTGAAGCAAAGAGTTATTGGCGATAAAGGACATTTATCAAATCACACAACGGGTAAAATACTATCAGAAGTAGTAGGAAATAACACTCAAAAAATAATATTAGCCCATTTAAGTGAAAAAAATAATACTGAAGAATTAGCATACAACACAGTAAAAGATATCCTAGATGTTAATGACATTCACATAGAAGTAGAAGTAGCTAAACAGTATGAATCATTAGATATAGTAGAGGTATAACATGATTAAAATTATATGCATTGGAAAACTAAAAGAAAAGTACTGGCATGATGCTTGTACTGAGTATTTAAAACGTTTAAAAAAATATACTAATATTGAATTAATCGAACTAGAAGATGATAAAGTTGATGATAAGAATCATGCTTTAGAAACTGAAAAACTAAAAATAAATAAGTACTTAACAGATAAAGATTATTTAGTAACATTGGAAATAGAAGGTAAGCAGTTAGACTCAATAGAATTATCGGAAAAACTAAATTGGATGCAGATGCAAGGTAGAAATATTGTGTTTTTAATAGGTGGTTCATATGGCATTCATAATGATATAAAGTTAAAATCAGACCTACACTTATCTTTTTCCAAACTAACATTTCCTCATCAATTATTCCGAGTACTTCTATTAGAACAGTTATACCGTAGCTATAAAATACTAAATCATGAGAGATATCATAAGTAAAATATCAGTTTATATAAACTGATATTTTATCATGCTATAAAATATAGATAATTAAAATCACCCTCTAAAAGTAACAAATAGTTAACTTTGAACATGAATTATCATAATTTATCTATAATGAGACTATCAAATAAGTTAGGTAGTTGATTAATTTATGGTAATTTTTAGAGAAAGATTAAAAGAAATTAGAAAAAAGCGTGGTTACACTCAAGAAGATGTAGGCAAAGGAATATTCATTAGTAAAAATGAAATATGTGCCTATGAATGTGGAACTAGGTGTCCACCTCTAGAAACTCTAATCAAATTAGCTGATTTCCTACAAGTAGACTTTTTATGGTTAATTGGAAAAGAACTTGATTGTATTGTTGGAGAAGACAAATTGATTAATTTATCAGAAACAGATGTAAAAATACTTAACTTACTAAAAAGTAATGAAAAAGTATATAAAAAATTTATAAAAGATCCAGAGAGAACTATAAAAAGTATTGAATCTAATTTATGATATCATCTTTTTGACATATTTAACCACCTATTATTTATATAATAAACTGGGTGATAATATGTTAAAAGTATTAACTGATATTTTATGGAGTACAGCCATTATACTGTTATTGGGAGGGGGAATTTACTTTACTATAAAGTTAAAATTCCCTCAATTTAAATTCAAAAGAATGTTTGCTAGTCTAAAACACAAAGATAGTAAGAATATCTCTCCATTTCAAAGCCTAACCATGTCATTAGCAGCTAGAATTGGTGTAGGGTCATTAGCAGGTATAGCCTTAGCTATTTATATAGGTGGACCGGGCACTATATTTTGGATTTGGGTAACCACTATCTTTACATCAGTAAATTCTTTTTGTGAGAGTTATTTAGGTGCTAAATACCAAGAAAAAGATGGCAGAGATTATAAAGGTGGGCCCGCTTTCTACATAGATAAAGGTCTTAAAAATAAAAAACTAGCTAAACTATATGCAATTATTATAATTATCTCATATGTAGTAGGCTTTATGACTATTCAATCTAATACTATAACTAAATCATTAGAGGATTACTTATCCATATCCCCATTAATTATTGGAATAATTTTAGCATTATTATCAGGCTATATTATATGGAAGGGGTTAGAAGAAATAGTATCAACTACCAGTAAAATGGTCCCAGTAATGGGAACTATTTATTTATTAACTAGTTTTATAATAGTTATTACTAATATAAATAAAGTACCAAATATTATAAAAATAATTATATCGGATGCCTTCAACTTAAAATCAGCTGGACTGGGTATAATTTCAACCTTTATTATCGGTATACAAAGAGGAATATTTTCAACCGAAGCTGGACTAGGAAGCGGAGCTATAGCCTCATCAACATCAAACGTAAAAGATAAGTTAGGTTTAGGCCTACTTCAAATATTAGGTATATATTTTACTAGTTTTATTATTTGTACCTCAACAGCCTTTATAATTCTATTATCAGACTATAATATAGTAAATTTTAATGACATAAATGGTATTGAAATAACTCAATATGCCCTAAAATACCATCTAGGAAGTATAGGTAATGTATTTCTAATATTTTCTATTTTATCATTTGCTTTTTCAACTATTATAGCAGGATATTACTATGGAGAAAGTAATTTAAAATATTTAATAAAGAATATTAAGCCATACCATATATCTATTTTTAAAATAATAACCATCATTCTCCTGGTATTTGGCAGTATCACTTCTCCAACTATATTATGGGCTATTGTTGATATATTGGTAGCCATATTAGCTATAATTAATATGTACTCCATAATAAAAATGAGAAAGGAAATAATAATTGATTACCAAAATAAAAAGTAGTATAATAACCACCAAGGATGTGATACTATGATAATATTTCCAAAAGAGGCAAACTATTATTATTCTAAGAAAATAGCACAAGAAAATTTAAAATTATTAGAAAAAACTTTAAGAAAGTTAGGTAATTTTAATAAAGGTAATCCTATTGAAATTACTGAATATCGAAATGGTGATAATTGTTGGGATATAATATATTCTGTAAAAGATTTAGATGATACTACGTTTGAATTCTACAATTTTGGTTTAACTAGTCGCGATAACAAAACAAGTTCCCTTGATAGATTTAGTAAAAATAGTCATTTAACTATGATAAAATCAAATAGTAATTTGGTATATAAGTATGATTTTTCAAAGATGAAATATAGTGATTTCAAACAAATATTACGAGTAATTGAAATAAGTTCAAGCCTAACTGATAATAGAAAAATAAGTTTACAAAGGGAAAAATATTGTCCATTAAAAATAAAAATAGAAGAAAATGGTAAAAAATATATTTTATTTTATGATAAGTATAGTGCATTAGATTTGGATGAAGCTCTATTAAAAGATTTTGAAAACTTGTCTTCAAGATTATCTAATCTTAAGGAATTAAACTTAGAACAAATATTAACAGTTATAAAATCTTTAAATGAATTAAGAGCTATCTATATTTATATAGAAGATCAAGAAAAATCTAATGTCAAATTTAATAATGGTATTATTACTAGATATGAAATAAATGATAAAGATAAAAAAATAATAGTTGATTTTTCAACTGAAGTAACTAGAACTATAGAAAGAAAAATAGATACTACTAAAATTGAAAATACAAAAACAATATCTAATGAAAATTATGAGATATTAAAATCAGATTATAAAAGATTGTTTAAACAGCTATAAAATGATAAAATAAAACAGTAGGTGGTATAATGATAGGAAATGATTGGGATAAAATATTAGAAGATGAAGTAAAAAAAGATTACTTTCAAAACCTATTAAAAATAGTTAAACATGAGTACGAAACTAAAACTATTTATCCAAAACAAACAGAGATATTTAAAGCCTTTCGTAATACTTCATACAAAGATACTAAAGTCGTTATTCTAGGACAAGATCCATACCATGGTGTAAATCAAGCAGAGGGTTTATCCTTTTCAGTTAAAGTAGGAATTCAAAAACCACCATCACTTCAAAATATATTTAAAGAACTAAAAGATGATTTAGGTTATGACATTCCAACTAATGGAAGCCTAGTATCATGGACCGAGGAGGGTGTATTACTATTAAATACAGTTTTAACGGTAGAAGCAAATAAACCAGCATCTCATAAAGATTTGGGTTGGGAACGATTTACTGATGAAGTAATAAAAAAAATAAATGAAAAAAACACCCCAGTAGTTTTCATTTTATGGGGTAACTTTGCTAAAAGTAAAAAAAATCTAATAACGAACCCTATACACTATATAATCGAATCTCCTCATCCATCACCATTTTCCGCATATAATGGTTTCTTTGGCAGTAAACCATTTTCAAAAACTAACAACTTTCTAGTAAGTAAAGGCCTAAAACCAATTAATTGGCAAATAAAATAAGAACCATATCGTTCTTATTTTTTCTTTAATATTTCAAATATTTCAACCTTTTCATCAGAATAAAAATCTTTATTATGATAATGGTATATCTTAGCAACTATATTAGAAGGGATAGATCTAACTAACTTATTATATGAAACAATGTGTTCATTATAATATTTTTTAGCAGCCATAAGTTCATTATCAACATCAATTATTTCAAAGTTTAAATTAACTATTCCATTAATTTCAGAAATCTTACTATCAAGATCAAGCAGTCCTCGGTACTGAGCTAATATCTTCTCTAGTTCATTATTTAACTCAAAATTATTAATTTTTTTATTTTTTAATTTAACCAGTTTAGTAGATAAATCCTCTTCTTGATACCTAGCATCCGCATCTTCTATTATTTTGACAACTCTTTCTAATAGTTGAAACTTTTTTTGCAGTAAAATATCGATATTATTCTCAGCCTCACTAATTCTAATTCTAGCCATCTGAAATTGATTATAAAAGTTAACCTCAATAATTAAAAATACTAATATCAAAATAACTATTCCAAACACAACATAATACATTCATATCACCTATCTTCCTCCTAATTTTATCATCTTTCCATAATAAAAACAACTTCTTTTTGAACTGAACCCCAAAAGTTGGACAGTTTATAAATAGTTTCTAATTAGAGGATTGTAACCTGTAATTTACAGGAGA
>CAKPSO010000002.1 GCA_934183185.1 uncultured Bacilli bacterium
CTTTACTAAATTATACAAATAATACTATCTCTAGCTATTATTTTATTACTACTTAATCTTATCATACTTTTGCTCCTTATGGAAGCACTTTTAAATTAAAATTTACATTCAGTTAATATTTTACATAGAAAAAAATTGAATACTAATTAGTACTCAATTTACTTATTATATTCATCAATCAATACCATGAATTCATTCTTTAATTCTTCCATGATGCTTTCAGATTTTCCTTCAAATCTAGCAGTTATATTTGGTCCAGTATTACTTGCTCTAACTAATGCCCAACCATCTTCTTTTTCTACTCTTACGCCATCGATATCAATAACCTTATAACCTTTTTCAATACAATAATTCTTTATCTTATTAATTACTTCTAACTTCTTAGTATCAGCTGATGGTATCTTAATTTCAGGGGTAGAATAATACTTTGGTATACCCTCTAATAATTTGCTCATAGACTTAGTTGTTTGACATAGTATTTCAATAATACGTAATCCTGCATATAATCCTGAATCAAATCCTGGAAATTTATCTCTAAAGAATACATGGCCACTAAATTCTCCCCCAAATATACAATCATTATCTTTAGTAGCAGCTTTGGTGTATGAATTACCTGTTCTACTAATAATAGGTGTACCACCTAATCTTTCTATTTCTTCTGGTAATGCCTTACTACATTTTACATCATATAAAACTCTTTTGTTTTCAGAAACTGGTAATAAAGACCTAATAATAGCTATCATATACTTATCACATGGAATGTATGTACCATTTTCATCTACTATTCCAACACGATCTCCATCTCCATCAAAAGCTATACCTATATCAGCTTTTAATTCTACAACAGTATCCTTTAATACCTTTAAGTTTTCTTCTACACATGGATCTGGATGATGATTTGGGAAACTTGGATCACTATCACCATATAAAACTGCTAAATCCATTCCTAATAAATTATATATTTCTGGAGCAATAATACTAGTAGTACCATTACCGCAATCAATTACTACTCTTAATTTACGTATAGGATTTAAATCAATAGATGATAGTAATAACTTAATATACTCTTCTCTTACATCATAACTACTTTCCATACCATTACCACTGTCAAAGTTACCCTGCTGTAAAAATTCATAAAACTCTCTAATCATTTCTCCTCTAGCATTACCTCTATCATCAAAAGCAAACTTAAAGCCATTGTCGTCTTTAGGATTATGACTAGCAGTTACCATTACTCCAGCATTAGTATTATTTAATATGCAAGCATAATAATACATAGGAGTAGTAACTAAACCTAGATTAATAACATCAATACCAGTAGATAATATACCCTTAATTAAATTATCAGCTAGTTCATCTGATGAATAACGATTATCTCTGCCAACTGTACATTTACTCTGATTAAATCTCTTAATATAAGTACCAAAGGCTCTACCAAAAATATAAGCAATATTACCATTAATATCTACTGGGTATACACCCCTTACATCATATTCACGAAAAATAGTTTGTTTTATTTCTGGATACATATTATACACTTCCTATCTTAATCATTATATCATCATTTTTCCAAAGAAAAAAGGAAATATTTTCCTTCTTTACACTACATATACTTTTCCATTGATTTCATCATCTGATTTACTTGTTTTTGACTAGGTTTTCTACCCATTTGCATCATTAATGCCTTAATCATTTCCTCATTAATAGGAGGATTCTTTTTTAAATATTTCATCATATATTTACGAGCTATAAAGAAGCCAATTACAGCTCCAACTATTAATATACCTAGTACTTTTAAAATGTCTAATACCATTTGCATAATTGTCATCTCCTAGACTTATTTTACTAAATATTATTACTTTATACAAGCATTTTTACATCTTTCAACCAAAAATAATCTTGATAAGTAAAATCACATATAAAATATTCATTGCCAAAAGTATTAAGTATATTAAAGAAAGAAGAATAATTATGGTTAGCAGTTATTAATATATAACTATTCTTAATAGTAAGTACACTTATCTCATCTTTATATAGATTATTTATAATATGATCGTTACCGCTTTTAGAATATACCATATCATTATGATATTTAATATATATAGCTTTATTTAATTCATAACGATCTATTTTATCTGTAAGTTGAGTAAATAAGTTAAAGCCATAATCTATTTCATGTTTTTTCATATAATATAAATGTCTTAATACTTCAAATAAACTTCTACTATTTTCTTCGTATAATTGTATGAATTCTTTTTTTATACGAAATACGAAATAAGTTCTCATCAACATCACCAGTTAAAGCATACAAAAAAAGAAGTGAAAATTATGTCGTTTTCACTCCTATTTTAATAAATTTTCTATTTTAGTAGTTATATCATCTACGTTAAAGCCATATTGTTTACATATTTCTTCTTTACTACCACTTTTTCCAAATTTATCTAATGTGATTAGGTATTTATCATTATATACAAATTGATTCCATGAGTATGATGATGATGGTTCAATAACGAATGTTTTAGTACCTAATGGTAGTATTTCTTGTTTATATTCATCTTTTTGTTTATTAAATAGTTCTATTGATATAAATGATACTACTCTTAGATCAAATCCTTTTTCTTCTAGCCTGTTAGCTACTTCTAGGGCTAAATCTACTTCTTCACCTGAAGCTATAATAATTCCACTAAGGTTTTTAAGTTCTTTTTTAATGATATAGCCGCCTTTTACTACATCTTTGATACTGGTATTATTTTTAGTATTAACAGAATTCCTGCTTAATGATATTACGCTAGGTCCATTAGTTTTATTCATTATATATTGGTATGTTCCAATTAATTCATTTATATCAGCTGGTCTAAATACTTCTAGATTAGGAATAGAACGTAATGATACTAACTGTTCTACTGGTTGATGTGTTGGGCCATCTTCTCCTATAGTAATAGAATCATGAGTAAAGATATATGTTACTGGTAGATTCATAATACTAGATAGACGTATAGCTGGTTTCATATAATCTGAGAAAGCCATAAATGTTGAAGCGAAGGTACGTATTCCTGATAAGCTAATACCATTTAGAATAGCTGCCATAGCGTGTTCACGAACTCCAAACCAGATGTTTTTACCGGTTCTATTAGTTGGGGAGAAGTCACCCATATCTTCTAAATAAGTTTTGGTTGAAGAACTAAGATCAGCACTACCGCCCATTATAAATGGGTAAGTTTTAGCATATTGATTTAGTATTTTACCATTAGTTACTCTTAGGGCTTCATTTTCAGTAGCTATAATAGAATAATCGATATTATTATCTAGAATAATACTATTCTTCTGAGTTAAATTTTCTAAATCAGCTTTATCTTCTGGCGTAAGTCTTGCTTCTGTTTCTAATGATGCCTTATAGTAAGGCTCTATTCTCTCATGAATTAATCCTTGCATTAAGTCTATAGTATCTTGAGAGACAGTAAATGGTATATCGCGTAGTCCTAACTGAGTTTTAATAGTCTTTATTTCTTCTTTATCTAAAACCATACCATGAGCAAGGTTAGTTCCTTGATTTTTAGAATATCTTCCTATTACAGTTTGAACTATAATTAGCGTTGGTTTATCGATTGATGTTTTAGCTTTTTCAATAGCATGATCTAGGCTAGTTAAATCTTCTCCATCCTGTACTACTAGAACATTCCAATTCATTCCTTGAAATCTAGTCATAACGTTTTCTGTAAAAGTCATATTAATATTTCCATCTAATGTGACTTGGTTACAATCATATATAGCTATTAAATGACTTAGTTTTAAAGTACCAGCTAAAGATGCAGCTTCATATGATACTCCTTCCATTAAATCACCATCACTACATAATGTATATGTATAATAGTTTATGAATGGTAGGTTCTTTTTCAAATAATAGTTACGTAAGTATTCTTCAGATATAGCCATACCTACTGCTGATGCAAAGCCTTGCCCTAATGGTCCAGTAGTCATATCAACCCCAGGCGTTACTCCATATTCAGGATGTCCAGGTGTTTTAGAATCTATTTTTCTGAATTGTTTCAAATCTTCTAAAGTTAAATCGTAACCTGATATAAATAAAGTTGCATAGAGTAAAGCAGAAGCATGACCGCATGATAACACGAAATGATCCCTATTATACCATTTAGGATCCTCAGGATTTATTTTTAAGTGTTTTGCGTAAAGTGTATATAGTATTGGTGCAGCATCTAATACTATTCCTGAATGACCACTACCAGCTTCATTAATCATGTCAAGTGCTAAGCAACGTATTGTATCAACTATTTTTTTCTCTTCTGTAGACTTATCTTTATCCCAAAATAACATATATTTTCACTCCTATCATTATTAGTATAACATAATTCATAGAAAAAGACGATTTTACTCGTCTTCGAATAATTTTTCTACATCATTACGTACTTTTTCATCTGATTTATTATCAACAAAATCATCTGGTCTAAACTCACGTGTAGCTTCTAAATCACCGGGCATAATACTATTTGATTTTTTAGTAGTACTTTCTTCTTTAACATCATTATCAGTTTGGTTAATGGTTTCTTTTTCTTTTTCTTTTTCTTTATCTTTATCTATATTTTTATTTTTCTTTTTACTTTTCTTATCTTTCTTTTTAGTTGATGTAATTATATAGAAGTATATACCTATACCACCAATAGCTAATAGAATAAGGCAACCAATAGTTACAAAAACATATCTTAAGGTATGATTAGAACCACTATCTTCATCTGATGTTCCTACTCCCGTAGCATTACTAGAAGTTGGTGATGTATATTTACTAGAATGTCCTGTTTCTACTCTTTCATCTTCAGCTAATCTAGTAACTACTATTTTATATGTCCTTTGATTACCAGAGGTATCAGTAACTGTAACTGTAACTGTATTTTTACCAACTATTAAGCCAGTTGCTCCAGTAATTTTTACGGTAGCATTACTATCTTCAGTAGCAGCTTGAATAGTAACATCCGTTGCTTCAAATGGAATATCTGCTGTATATTCTAGAATATTAGTATTAAATGTTTCGTTTAGGGCATACCCTTTTATCTTAAGTGATTTTAAGTTTAGGTTTGATTCTTCTTTTTTTACTGTAAATTTATAAGTCTTATTAGTTTTACCATCTTCAGCTGTTACTACTACTTTAACGATAGTACCGGTATGAATTGATGAATTATTAGCTATTTTAGTTCCAGCTTTTTTATCAGATAATTCAATATTGAATTCTAGTTCAGTAACATCTTTAGCTACAGTTACTATATATTCTTCATCTGATTGTTTAAAAGCTTTATCTAAAGTACCATTTTTGATACTTAGATTTTTTATAGTTGCATCATTTGATTTAACTGTTTCTTGTTTTGCTGCTACTTCTATTTCACAGGTAGCTTTTTTAGCTTGATCATCTTTTGCAGAAGCTGTAATAGTTGCATTTCCAGCTTTTATAGCTGTTACTTTACCATTTTCATCAACAGTAGCTACGCTGGTATTACTACTAGACCAAGTGATTTTGGTATTAGTTGCGTTATCTGGTGTAACTGTAGCTTCTAACTGCTTTGTATCACCTACTACCATGTTAATTTTACTTAATGATAGATTAACACCAGTTACTGCTATAGTTGGTTCAACTGATGGTGTTGGAGTTGGTGATACTACTGGATTAGTAGTTGGCGTTGGAGTTGGTTCTCCCTCCTCAGCAAAAGCCATAGTTGGCATTAATAATAGCATTGTGGTTATAATTAATAACTTATTTCGTTTCTTCATATTAAATATAGACATTTTACTACCCTCTCTTTACTATATCAATGAGTATATCATATTTAATAGAAAAAGGAAAGCTATTTTGTGTGCTTTCCTTATACTAAATGGTCACAAATTAAATTACTAAGTTCAGTTGGATTATCTATAGGTAATCCCTCTATTAAACGGGCTTGAGCATATAATATTTTACTATATTCTTTTACTGCTTCTGGATTTTCTTGGTAAAGATTTTTTAGTTTTTCAAAAATTGGATGTTTTTCATTTATTTCTAGAATGGTAGTTGCTTTTACATTTTCATCTGTAGGCATAGCATTAATAACTTTCTCCATTTCAATAGAAACATTACCATCACTAACTAGACATACTGGGTGATTTTTTAGTTGGTTAGTAATACGTACATCTTTAACATCTTTTATTGCTTCTTTCATTAATTCTAGCATATCATGATTGTCTTTATTTATTTTTTCAAGATCTTTCTTTTCTTCTTCTGAAGCAAGATCTAGTTTATTAGTAGAAGCATTAATAAATTTTTTATTTTCATATTCTCCAAGTGTCTGTAATACAAATTCATCTACGTAATCAGTACAATATAGAACATCATAGTTCTTATCCTTTAACTGTTCTACTTGCGGAAGTAAGGCTATTTTGTTTATATTTTCACCACAAGCATAGTAAATGGTAGTTTGATCTTTAGACATATTATCTATATATTCTTTTAATGTTATTAGTTTTTCTTGTTTACCAGAATGGAATAAAAGTAAATCTTTTAGACTATCTTTATGAATACCAAATTCATTGTAGATACCAAATTTTAATTGCATACCGAAGGCTTTATAAAATTTTTCATAGTCCTCACGATTATCTTTTAACATTATTTCTAGTTCTTTTTTAATTTTTGATTCAATATTTTTAGCTATTAGCTGTAATTTATGATCTTTTTGAAGCATTTCCCTAGAAATGTTAAGTGATAAGTCTGGGCTATCTACTACTCCCTTTACAAAACTAAAGTAATCTGGCAATAAGTCACTACATTTTTCCATGATTAGAACTCCATTTGAGTATAATTGAAGTCCTTTTTCAAATTCTTTACTGTAATAATCAAGGGAAGCATGAGATGGAATATATAGTAATGAATTAAATGAGACAAGTCCTTCTAGTGAGTTATGTATTACTCTTAGCGGTTTTTCATAATCAAAGAATTTATCACTATAGAAAGTATCATACTCATCTTCAGATATTTTATTCTTATCACGTTTCCAAATAGGGATTAATGTATTAATAGTCTTTATTTCTTTAACAGTTTCGTATTCATCACTGTTTTCTTTTTTCTTTCTAGATTCTACTTCCATTTGAATAGGATATGTGATGTAATCGGAATACTTTTTAATTAAATGTTCGATAGTATATGTGTCTAGGTATTGATCATAGTCTTCATCATCTGTATTTTCCTTGATAGTTAAAATTATTTTAGTACCATTATCTTTTTTATCTGTTTTTTCAATGGTATAGCCATCTATACCGGTAGATGTCCATTTATACGCCTCATCGCTAGTAAATGATTTAGTGATTACTTCTACTTTGTTGCTTACCATAAATGCTGAATAGAAGCCAACTCCAAATTGTCCAATTATATCAATGTTTTCCTTAGCTTCGTTTTCTTCTTTGAATGATAGAGAGCCACTTTTTGCAATAGTACCAAGATTGTCTTCAAGCTCTTCTTTAGTCATACCACAACCAGCATCAGTAATAGTTAGAGTTCTTTTATCTTTATTAATTTCAATAAAAATTTTAAAATCGTCTAAGTTTACTTTAACATCTTGATTAGTTAATGATAAGTAATGAAGTTTATCCATTGCATCACTGGCGTTAGAAATTATTTCTCTTAGAAATATTTCTTTATTTGTATAGATTGAATTAATCATTAAATCCATTAATTTTTTTGATTCTGCTTTAAATTGGTGTTTTGCCATAATAATCGTCTCCTTTACATATTGGCATAAAGTAATATAACTCTATTTTTGGCAGTTGTCAATAATGAGTGCTAATTTTTTTAGCTATTATAAAGAAAATTTGATTTAATGTATTCTAATAAATCTTTAAATTTTATTTTCTTTTCATAACCATTTATAAATATATCATCACATTCATCAAACATTAAGTAATCTATTTCATTAATAGTTATTATATGAGGTTTAACATAAGCAAACTTACATATCATATCAACTTTCTTTTTTAATTTCTCACTTATATTTAATTCTTTAGTTTCTATTGTTAACACATAATCACTCTCACTTTTTTTCTTAAATAACAAAAAAAACTAACATTTGTGTTAGTGCTTATTACTCTCGAGACTTTAAAAGTTCGAGTTTTCTATCTATATGGTGCGAGCGACGTAGAGGTCTACAACTTTTTTTCGGCAATAACGATTCATATGAATCAATCTATATAAATTATACACTTATTATAAATAATAATAAAGTTTTTTTAATAAAAGCCATTTAAAAATAGTCTAAAAATTAGACTATTTCGCTATTACATAGTTCTTCCAGATTTTTTCGAACTTTGAATAGAAGCTAAAACTTCTTCTCTTAATCCTAAACCTTCTACATAAGAATTTAATAATTCATCTGCTTCTTCAAAAGAAATACTTTCTTTATCAGTAATTGATGATAATGGTTTCATTCCAATTGCTGGATCATATTCACCGTTAATTTTAGAAACAACATTAGCAACTTTCATTTTTTCTTCACCATCAAATTCTTTAGCAAATCTAGCAATACTATCACCAATTGCACTATATGATTTTGGTTGTGAATTTTCCCAGTTTAATTCTCCAAGAACTACATTACCAGTTAAATCTTCATATAATTGAACGCCTTCTAATTTTGGTGTTCCTATTCCAGTCATATTAATTGGATGAATACTTTGACTTATAATATCTTGACCAATTCCATCTACTTTTTTAAATATACCTACACCATATTCACCTGTAGTTTGTTTTTCTCCATCTTGTTCCATGTATTTTTGATATACTGCAACAAATGAATTTTGAACATTAATATTTTCCATTTCCATATTTATACCTCCTTGTACAATTTAATTATATCATAAATATTGTTAAATCAATCTTTTTTTATAATTATTTTACATTATAATTCAATCGAACCATTTCTCTCTAACTGTGATTTCTTAGTTAATTTTACGGCTTCATATATATCATATTCTGCGTCTTCCCAATTCTTTTTAATGATTCAAATTTTACATTTTCTTTCACTGATATAGCTTTTAAACTCAATACTTCTCCATTATATTCAATATCTCTTTGAGTTAAAGACTTCTTTGCACCTTCTACTGCTTTAATCATATTTCCTGTTTTTTTATACCAATCTGAAAGTGTTGATCTATTTATACCTTCTTTTTTTGCAATATCAGCCTGACTTAACATTTCGTCAAGATATTCATATAACTCTCCTCGCATAATTTTCCTCCATTGCCAAATCATGTCTTTATAAAAATTCATAAACTATTCTAAAATAATATTTTTAACACTAATTATTTCTTCATCAATCCACTTTAAATATTCTTTATTTATACTTGATATATCATATATAGCAAACTCAAAGCATTCATAACTATGAACATTCCTTATAACATCAAATATTTTAGTTGAACAACTTTTTTTCGTCTTCATTTGAAGTAAATATTCTTTAGCAGCTTCTCGTTCATTCTTCCAATTCCAAATACTTTCACTTTCTATAGCATGACAACTTGCCACTAATTTCTTATCTAATAATTGATTTATAACATTATTTAATTCTTCTTTATTATCAAATGCACTTTCTATCATACAATAATCATTCATTATAAAAACCTCCCTATAAATTTAAAATGAAATTATTTCCTTTATTTCTTATTTGTTCCATTTTATCTTTAGTATCTTTTAATTTATAGTCAAATCTATCAACTAACTTATTAACATAATCTAATTCTCTAATATAATTTAAACTCTCATCAAAATATAAACCATATATAAATGCAATATAAGAAATCCATATGTCAATTGGTGTTTTCCTATTCTTACTTAATATAGTTTTTTCATTCATAAAATCATTAAAAATATTATCTGATATTAATGAATTTTCAATTTCCTCTTGTGTCATATTTGCCATCGTATAAATATCATCTTCATACTTTGCTCTAAATGAATCCAATTTATCAGCATCTCTAATAATTTTTGAATGTAATGCTTGTATTTCATCCATACTATCAAAATCAACGATATATTTACTATGATTAGATATAGCAATTTTTATAATTTCATCATATTTATCAAATTCAACAAAACTTCTAATTAAATTATTTTCTATTAATAATTTATCATTATTTATTTGTTGTTGTAATAATTCTAAATCTTTAATATTTTTATTATTCTTTAATACTTCCATTTATTATTATTGGAATAGTATTACAAAAATCACATATTACCTTAACCTCGATTCTAAAGATTCTTCAATTTCAATTTCTTCTTTAATAATATTTACCATAGACAAATCCTTTCTATGATTTTTTCAAAAAAAACGAAAAAATCAATCATTTCTGATTGATTCATATATATAAGTTCGAATAGTTCGAACAGATTCTCTAGTGGTGCGAGTGTCGTAGTAATCTACAACTTTCTCACAAAGACGATTGATATTAGAATCAATCTCTAAATTCATTTTAACATAAAAAATAAATAGTAGCAATAATTATGCCACTATTTTCTTTTTTTTGTTAAAGTTGGTCCGTTTTCAGTATGTGATTTTTGTGTTGCTTGTTGTTCTTCTAGTAATTCATTTTTTAAATTTTCTAATGCTTGTTTTTGGTCGCTAATACTTAATTCTTGTACAGGTTTAGCAACTTCTTCTTTTTTATCATCTGAACTATGACTTAAATCTAAATTAGTGTTATTTCGTAGTGCATTTGCAAAACTCTCTTTATCACCATATTTTTCCATTCCTGCTGAAACAATATTTTTCCAAGCCTCAATAACTTTTTTCTTTTGTTCATCTACTGTTAATCTAGAAGCATCACCATTAACTTTTAAAATTGTGATATTTTCTAATGAATCATCCATTTCGTAGAATATTTCACTTTTTTCAGTGTCAGTCTCAATTTTAATTGAAGCAGCTTTTGATATTCTTATTTCATCCTTTAGTGGAATAAGAAGAGCATTTAATCCTGTTGGTTTTTTTTGATATTCTTGCTTTTCTATTTCTGACATTTCTTCTAATGCATCCATCACATTTAATTGATCCAATATCATAGGTCTAGCATTATTATATTGAACTGTTCTTTGAAAAACTTGCATAATGTTAAATATTGGTATTAACATTGATAAAAGTGTAGCTTTTGATGCATTTGGATTTAATTGTTTACTTAAATCTGACAATCTTCTTATATCAATTTTATATCCAGCATCAGCAACATCCTTAAACATTCTCAATTCATTTGCCATTTCCATGCAAAAACTTGCAATACTTGTACCTAACCATAAAACTAAAAGTTCCATAATAAATTCCTCCTTTGAATTAGATCATATAATAACACATTTACATATATTAGTCAAATTTCCATTTCAAAATCATCTTTTTCTCTTTCATAATCGTGATTTTTACTAAATTCATAAGTATCTTGTAAATCATCAAATGTCTCTTCTTCAATAATTTTCTTTGAATATAAATCTTCTGCAACGTCCATATATTTTTCACGTTCTTTTTCTTTTCCAAATAGTTTATCTTTGATGAAAGATATTACTTTCAAAAATTTATCTTTCCAAAATGATAATGATTGTCTTAAAGAAAGGTTTTCTTCTTTTAAATCTTTGATTGGTTTATCTTTAACTTTATTATTTTTAGTTAGTGTATCAACTCTTAATTGTAATGCCTCATTATTTTCAGTTAGAGTTTGTATTTCTTTTTGATTTTCTTGTATCCCTTTATCTACATTATTAAGAGTAATAGATAATGTTTGAATATTTTTATATTCATCATTTGTTGTATCAACTTGATTCATATATTTTTCAATTTTGTCTTTATCTTCTTGTTTTAAAATATAGTTGTCTTTCTTAATTAGTGTTGGTTTTAAATCACTTGTTATTTCTTTAACTTCTTTTGACTTGTTATCTAGTTCAAGAGATTTTTTATTAGCTTTTTCTAAATTTTCTTGATTCTTTTCTAGTTGTTCTTTCATTTCCATATAATTATCCATTTCAGTTATATGATAATCTCTATTTCTACCTTTTTGCTTTTTCTTTAAAGAGTTTGTAAGATTATATTCTTTATTAAATGATTCAATACATAATCTTATCATTTTATCTTGAAGTTCTATTAGTTTTGTTTTAGTAAAACCATCAGATTTACCAACTTGTTTAGACATACCATTTTTACTTTTATATTTTATTGGAACACCTACAATATGCATATGTGGACTTGTTTCATCATAATGAATAATTGCACTTGCTACTTTAAAATTTGGAATTAGATTTTCTAAATCTTTTACTTGTTCTTTATAGACATTAGACATTTTATGTTTAAAATTATCATCTTTAGTATCCCAGTACTTTTTATCTCCAAGTTCAATAATTATCTCGCAATCCAAATCATTTTTTGAATTATCACTAATCTTTTAGAAATAGTCATCTATTTTTCTATCATCTCTTGTTTGTTTTGCATTATATTCAAGTCTTGCTTCTTCAAACTCTTCTTTATATAAATTTTTAACATCATCATATAGTGAAGTAGTACTCTAACTATTTCAATTAAATGCCTTTTAAATAATCTTCTAACTCTGATATTTTAATCTTTTGTGATAAATTTTTAATATAAATCTCATTAGAATAATTAAAAGCAAGAAATGTTACACCTTTAATGATTATCTTATGTGGCTCTACATAAGAAAGATTAGTTCTTGCTACCTTATGAATATAACCATTTATAAAAGTAGGTGTAGTATGTGAAAATTCACATATAAATTCTAATCTTTGTCTTAAAGATTCATCAAATGCAATTTCTTGCTTAATAATATTAATCATAAATACCATCCTTTCCTAATAGGATGATTTTCCATAAAACGAAAAAATCAACCCAATTTGAGTTGATATTTATATTTAAAGTTCGAATAGTTCGAACAGATTCTCTAGTGGTGCGGGTAACAGGAGTTGAACCTGCAAGCCTTGCGGCGCTAGATCCTAAGTCTAGTGCGTCTGCCAATTCCGCCATACCCGCAAAAATGGTGGACCCTGATGGACTCGAACCATCGACCGCCCGGTTATGAGCCGGATGCTCTAACCAACTGAGCTAAGGGTCCATGACTATTTAATAATAGCACAAAGATAAATAGTATGCAACAACTTTTGTTAAAAAAAATTAATTTCCCTTAATTTTATTTCTATAGTCTGGATGGTGATTTAATTTTTTCTTTTAATTTGTCTTCTGGCATACCTATACTAATGTTTTTTCTTCTTATTAAACCGTCTTTATTCATTTCAGTAAATAAATCATATAGAATTAATCTTTTTGCATTTTTTAGATTAATAATATCACTGTCATTATTAGCTAAATAATTTATTGATTTATGTTCACAATAATGCTTTCTAAATATAAACCTTTGAGTACTGTCAGTTAATCCTTGAGATACTTGATGAAATTTATCATATATTTTTATAATACTATTAGGATCCATTATTAGCAGTTTTATATCATTATATATTAAATCCATTTCAAAGGGATTTAATATATATTTTATTTTTTCTTGTGGCACATGAATATAATAAAGTATTTCTCTATTTTTGATTGCAAATTTAATTCCTAAACTTTCTGGATCAACTGGTTCTCCATCTTTACGTAGTAAAGCATTTCGTTCATATAATTTATCTATTGACTCTTTATTACTAGTATCAATACTTCCATATCCAAAAGTATTTTCTAAACTGCAGTTTCTATCTAATACTGCTACTTTATTTATGTCTTGGCTAACATAAAAATCAAGCATATTAAATGGTGATTTAGAAAATGAAATCCAGCGTGTAGGTACATGAGTACCATTTAGTAAATGAGCAGCTATATCTTTTCTTATATCTTTATTAAGGTCTTCTGAAATTTGTTTATTTACTATCGATGTAAAACTAGGATTATTAATTAGGTCTTTGATATGAATGTTACTATCAAAAATGTTTTGATTTAGTAATATTTCTTCTTTCAATCTTACCAAAATATCTTTACTATACATTCCAAGATTCTGTTCTACTGTAGCTAAATCAAATTTATTTAAGGCACGATAGATATACATTATGCAACACCTCTTTTTTTGCCAATTAATATAACACTAATTATAATTAATGTAAATAATAAAAGTAGGAATTTTTATTCCCTACTTGTGCAACATATTCATTAATTCAATTTTAAACATATCTCTTTTGGCATTTGACTTAGAAACCATAACTCCCTTATATGTTGATAATTCTATTCTATGTCCCTCTTCAAAGATATCTTCTGGAGTTATATTGGTTAGTAATATGGTATTATTCTTAGAAAATATAGTATAGTGTAATCTGATTACACCATGAACTTTTTTAAATAAATCATCAGTTGGCAACTCCAATTCATATGATACACTTGATTCATTTTTATTTTCTTCAACAACTTTGCCTAAAAAGTTTCCATTTTTAAGCTCAGGATAATACTGGAATACTAATTTTTTATATGCTAACATGTTATATTTACGAAGTGAACGTTCTTTTAATCTAAAATCGTTTTCATTTAGATAATCAAAAATATATCCTTTTTTCATTTCAACCATCCCCTATTCATTGTCCCCCAACCTTATTTATATGCTCTATGTCTATAATACAAGGTATTCATGATGTTACCACAAAATACCTTTAAAATCAAGCATTTTTAGCTAATATTAGACAGTTAAAAGGAAAAAGTACTAGAATTTGACATCTAGTACTCTATTTTAATCTTTATTTATTAAATCAATTCCTAAATCAGTTAACTGATTTTTTTCTACAAAATTTGGGCATTCACTCATTAAACATGATGCACTAGCTGTTTTAGGGAAAGCAATTACGTCACGAATGTTTTCTGTATTTGTTAAAAGCATTGTAAGCCTATCTAGTCCTAACGCTAATCCTCCGTGTGGTGGAGTTCCATAGTCAAATGCTTCTAAGAAGAACCCAAACTTTTCCTTTGCTTGTTCAGGAGTAAAACCCAAAGCTTCAAACATTTTAGCTTGTACTTCGTGTTTATGAATACGAATACTTCCACCCCCAGCTTCATAACCGTTAATAACGATATCATAAGCTTTTGAATAGCAGTGTCCTGGATCGGTTATTAATTTATCTATATCACTATCTTTAGGGGCTGTAAAAGGATGATGACAAGCTACATATCTATTTTCTTGTTCGCTATATTCAAATGATGGGAAATCTACTACCCATAGTAATTTATAGTCATCTTTATCAATAAGATCTAAATCACGAGCTAATTTACATCTTAAAGCTCCTAAAGCTATTTTGGTAATATTATATGAGTTAGCTACTATTAGTATTAAATCGTTGTTTTCAATATTTAATTTATCTTTTAAAGATTCTAGTTCTTTATCACTAACTACCTTACGAATACTTCCAGTAAATTCATCATCAGTATATTTTAACCATGCAAGTCCACTAGCTTTATAAGTTTTTACATAGTCAGTTAACTTGTCTATATCCTTACGAGAATATTTATCAGAAGCATTTTTAACTACTAAACAGTTAATGATTCCATTATTATCTAAAACTGTTTTAAATACAGTAAATTCTGTACTTTTAAATATATCAGTAATATCCTGTATTTTCATATCGAATCTTAAATCCGGTTTATCTGAACCATAATTACTAATAGCATCATCATATTTCATTTTCATAAGTGGAAGAGAAATATCTATACTTTTTACTTCTTTAAATACTTGGGCTACTAATTTTTCTGTAATACTCATTACATCTTCTTCTTCAACAAAACTCATTTCCATATCAATTTGAGTAAATTCTGGTTGACGATCAGCTCTTAAATCTTCGTCTCTAAAACACTTAGCTATTTGAAAATATTTTTCTACTCCACCAATCATTAATAACTGTTTAAATATCTGAGGAGATTGTGGTAGGGCATAGAACTTTCCTTTATTAACACGTGATGGTACTAAGTAATCTCTTGCACCTTCAGGAGTTGATTTACATAATACTGGAGTTTCTACTTCTATAAAGCCATTACTTGCTAGGAAGTTTCTAACAGCCATAGTAATTTTACTACGTGTAATCAATTTATTTTTTAATTCATCTCTTCTTAAATCTAGATAACGATATTTAAGTCTAGTGTCTTCTAGAGCAGTTGTGTTATCAGTAATTTCAAATGGTAAGTCATTAGCCATGTTTATAAGTTCTAGACTGGATACTATCACTTCTATTTCTCCTGTTGGGATTTTAGTATTTTTACTTTCTCTTTCAACTATTTTTCCAACTATATGGATAACTGATTCACTTTTTAAGCTACTAGCTAAATCATAATCTTTTGTTTCAGGTCTTACTACAAGTTGAATAATACCACTTCTATCTCTTAAATCTATAAATATTAAGCCACCAAGATTTCTCTTTTTAGCTACCCAACCATATAATTCTACTTCTTCACCAATATTTTTAATATTAAAATCTGTATTATTATTTTTCTTCATATTTTCAACTTCTTTCTAAAACTCTATGTCATCATGGCAGTGACAATCACCATTACATGAACAGTCGTCACCATTATCATGGCAATTACATTCATGATCGCTGCAACAACATGCATCATCATCTACTAATGATTCATCTAAATAATACATTAAATAATCAAGTTCAACTGTTGTTTCCTCTTTAGTTTTATTATTTTTAACTTTAATTTCATTATTTTTTAAGTCTTCATCATTTAGAATGATTAGGAATTTACTATTTAATCTATCTGCCTGTTTAAACTGTGATTTTAAACCTCTACCTGTATATTCAGTATCTACTTTAAAGCCACTCATACGAAGTTCCTGTACTAAGGTTGCTGCATATTCTTTTTCTGTATCAGATACATACATAACGAAACAGTCAATAGTATTATCTATTGGTAGTTCTATGCCTTCTTTTTCTATAGCTAACATAAGTCTACCTATACCCATAGCGAAGCCTATTCCTGGCACTTCTGGCCCACCTAATTGACTAGATAGTGAATTGTATCTTCCACCAGCCCCAAGTGCATTTTGACTACCGAATCCCTCAACCATTGCTTCTATCTCAAAAACAGTGTGATCATAATAATCAAGTCCACGTACGACATTTGGATTTACTTCAAAATCAATATCCATCTGTGTAAGATATTCTTGAACATTCTCAAATCTTTTGCGGCTTTCATCATTTAGATAATCTATAATCTTAGGAGCTTTTTTCATAATATCAGTATTTTCATCTACCTTACAGTCTAAAATACGTAGTGGATTTTTCTCTAAACGATTCTTACAGTCATCACACATTTTATCAATATAAGGTGTAAAGTATTCAATTAAAGATTTGCGATAATTATCACGTGATTCTTTGTCACCTAGTGAGTTAATATTTACTTTAATTCCTTTTAATCCTACTAATTTATAGATATTTACAGCCATAGAGATAACTTCAGCATCTATCATAGGATCATCACTACCTATTACTTCTACACCAAACTGAGTAAGTTCTCTATCTCTACCTGATTGTGGTCTTTCATAACGATACATTGTACCATTATAATATAGTTTGATAGGTTGTGTTGCTTCTCCATACATTTTGTTTTCAATGTAACTTCTAACTACTCCAGCTGTTCCTTCTGGTCTTAGAGTCATTTTTCTATCTCCTCGATCGATAAAATCATAGGTTTCTTTAGTAACTATATCACTAGTTTCACCTACCCCTCTATGAAATAATTCACTAGATTCAAATATTGGTGTACGAATATACTGATAGTTATATTTTTCACATACTGAGTCTATTAAATCATTTACATATTTCCATTTTTTTGCTTCTATGCCATATATATCATGACATCCCTTTGGTTTTGTTATCATATTATATTCCTTCTTTCTTTTTATTTTTTATATTGTTTGACAAATTGTTCTAAACTTTCTAAATTCTTACAAGCATTAACACAAAAAAATAATCCTTCTGTAATTTCTTCATATTTCTTATCTTGATCTAAAACGTCATAGTAATAATAATCAGAATCAAGATGCTTAAATAATGTTAATTCTTCTTTATCGTTTAAATCCACTAATTTATTTCCATTTATATCATAAATATTTTTCAAACCATTGGCATGATTTTTGACTTTAGTTCCTATATAATAAATTTTCATATTTTCAGGTTTTGATAATTCAGAAATTTTTGATAAAGCAAATTGATAATTTGGTAGTTTTTCTTCAAAAATTTTGGCTATTACTTGTAAATTTTCAATATATTGACTATTTTCTAATTGTACATTTTCTGATTTCGTTGATCTGAAAAATTTGGGTAATATAGATAATCTACTTACTTTAATATGTTGCATAATATCCTCCTTACAATATAAAAAGGTAGTCCATCTAAGGACGAGTTTCCCCGTGGTGCCACCTTTATTTTTTCTTAATTCTTTAACGCAGACATACGATTACCATAAATGAAAAGTGTCTTCATTAGTTATTACTAAGTATTTCCATCAACCATACTCTTTCTATAAGAGATATACTAATTACTCTTCTTTTCAGGTATAAGTTAATTTTACTATAATCATTGGGATTTTTCAAGCTGATTTTCATTTAAATTATCTTAACGTGAATCTTTTAGCCTTAACTGCATGACATGGATCTCTACTAATTTCTTGATAGTTCTTTAGATATTGTCTTAAAAAGTAAACTTTATCAAGATTGTTATCAAATATCATATCTACTAGTTCAAGGGCAAGTGGAAGATTGATTCTGTTATACATATTTAATTCAGTAGCTGAAATTCTATTATTTTCCAGCTTATAATCTAAAAAATCTTCATCAATTAATCCTTTAGTTGGTGCAGTCATTAATTTAGCTGCTGTATTAATATTATTTTGCCATATAACTTCATTTAGGGTTCCATTTGATGCTCTAAACTCTACGGTATTATCTCCGTATTTATCAGCAAGATCAAAAATATTAATATGCACAAAACTTAAAGCATTATATTTTTCACTTAATAAGTAACCGTTCTTTAGCATTTCTTTAGTATCTGTATACTTATATGATTTTAAAAGTTGACAGTATATTGCATCAGCTGTTGGCGGGGCATACTGCCATATGTTTTTTCTGGCATTTACTTTATCTCCATAGAAAAAACGTAATAGTATACTTTCATAGGCTGCATACACTTTCATGAATTGTAACCAGTACTCTCTATTTTCTCCTAAAATACTAGCTCCAATATGAATGTGGGCACCAGCATTAATATCTGCATTTGCATGCCTATTTTTTAATTTTTGACATATCAGTTTTATTTCACTCCAAGTTTGTTTTCTATCAGTTAATATTGGTGATATAACTTCACCAACAGATATTAATGAACTATCAGTTGTTGATTTCCAATTACTAACCTTTTTACTTACAAATCTATCAATTACTCGCTTTGATAATTTTTCATATTCAATCTCGATTCCGAAAGTAACTGATTCATCCAAGTTTAAACTAGTACGATAAGATAAGTAATAGTTTTCTATTTGATTAATTAATCCTTCTATATCTGATTTTCCTAATTCTTGAAAGCTATCATTTCTGGTTTCATCAATATAGTTCATATTCATCACCTAAATCGTGGCATATTATACTATAAAATACATTAATAGTCAATTAAAATAAGGCTAATAACTATTTATCTAAGTCAGAATGTTTGATTATAAAAAGGCTTTTTTCTTTATAGAAAGCATAAAAAATATCAGATAATAATACTTTTTCTTCCTTTAGAGTATTTTCTAACCAAGCCCTATCTTTACCTATTGCGTTTAATGTTTCATTTTGAATATCACCATCTAGTATGAGTGGTAATGGATAGTTACCAAATTTATTACCTTTCTTTAAAAATATACTTAACTTACCACTAGTTTCTAGAATTGCATACTCTACTTCTTCTATACTTCTTACATGTTGTTCTCTTAACTGAGTTAATAAATCATCGATGTTGTATCTTTGCTTTACCATTTCTTTAAAGTTAATTATACCTTTATTTATCATAACTGATGGCACCCCATCAAAGGCATCTCTTACTTTGGCATTTTTTAGAGAATAAAAAGCCATACCTATTTGTATTAAAACTAAAACTATAATTGGAATGATCGATAAAAAAATACTTTCATGTCTGTTATCTATTGATATAGCTGCCAGTTCAGCTATTAAGATAGAGACTATTAAATCAACTATTCCTAATTGCCCTACTTCTCTTTTTCCCATAAAACGATATAAAAAAGTAATTAGTACATAAAATAAAATAGTTCTTTCTAACACAATCCAATATTCCATAGTATCACCTAATTTTATTATGATATTTAGAATACTTTTTTATTCAGATTCATATCTTTAATTAGGTGATTTATATGAATTTATTAAAATATGCTAAGGTATTATTATATATTTTAGTACCTATTTTAATACTTAGTGTGATTGTGTCTTTATTATATTATTTTAATTTTATTAATATTGTTAGTAGTAGTTATTTGAAACTGATTATTACTTTACTATCAACTTTAGTTGGAGGAATTTATATAGGAAATAAGGCTACAAAAAAGGGGTGGTTAGAAGGTATAAAGGTTGGATTTGAGGTAGTAGTACTGTTATTCTTAATAAGTTATTTAGGGTTTGATAAGGGTATAAGTATTAAAACTATGATTTATTATTTCTTGATAATTGCTTCATCTATGCTAGGTAGTATGGTTGGTATAAATAGAAGAAAAAGTAACTAAACTTAACTAGTTACTTTTTTCTAAATAATCTTTATAAAATTTATCTCTATATTCAAGCAATTTATCTTCTTTGATGGCTTCTCTTAGTTCTTCTGTTAGACGAATTAGGAAGCGAATATTATGTATTGATAATAATCTTCCTCCAAGTGACTCATCAACATTTATTAGGTGCCTAATATATGCTTTAGTATAGTTCTTACAGGTATAACAGTCGCATTCTTCTTCAATTGGAGTAAAGTCTTCTTTATATTTAGCATTTTTTAAACTAATTTTTCCGTGATGAGTAAAAGCATTACCATGGCGAGCTATTCTAGTTGGAAGTACGCAATCAAACATATCAACTCCACGTATAACTCCTTCAATAATATCAGCTGGTTCACCAACACCCATAAGGTAACGTGGTTTGTCTTTTGGTAGGAATGGAGTTGAATATTCAATAGCTAAATACATATCTTCTTTTGATTCTCCATCATTAGCTACTCCACCAATACTGTAACCATCAAAATCTAATTTAACTGTTTCTTTGGCAGAAAATTCACGTAAATCTTTATAAGCTCCACCCTGCACTATTCCAAATAATGATTGTCTAGGATTACTGTGAACCAATTTTCCTCTTTTTGCCCATCTGAGTGTCCTTTCAATACTGTTTTTCATGTATTCATATGAAGCACTAGCTGGTGGACATTCATCAAAACTCATAGCTATATCACTATCAAGCTTATTTTGAATTTGAATTGATTTTTCTGGAGTTAGGAATAATTTAGAACCATCTATATGGCTTTTAAAATAGACTCCTTCTTCAGTTATATCTTTCGGCCTAGCTAGTGAGAATACTTGAAAACCTCCACTATCAGTTAGTATAGGGCCATTATAGTTCATAAACTTATGTAAGCCACCTGCTTTATCAATTAGATCCTCTCCTGGTCTTAACCATAAATGGTAGGTATTAGCTAGAATAACTCCAGAGTGAGCTTCATATAATTCTTCAGGCGTTAACATTTTTACTGTAGCTCTTGTCCCTACTGGCATAAACATAGGAGTTTCTACTGTTCCATAATTAGTTTCAATAGTACCAAGTCTAGCATTAGTATTTTTTTCTTCATGTAATAAATTATATTTTATTTTCATTTTATCACTACTTTCTTTTTTCTTCTTAATATACCCCTTCATGCAATTATTTTTATTTTTTTGAGTAACGATAATCATAATCTTTATCTTTTCTACCGTTATTTACGTAACCAACTTTTTCAGCTGTTTTTATACTTTTAAGATTGTATATACTAATATTTCCACGAATTTCTTTAACTTCTTTCATGTTTTCAACAATATACTCTGAAAGATTTTTAGTAATGGGTATGAATAGCCATCACCTCTGAAGTCTGAATGAATTCCGTATTCTAAATTAATAGTACCAACAAAATTTAAATTTCCTAGTCTTAGGTAACCAATTAATTTACCATCTTTGTTTTCAATAAGATAAGAATGATTAGGTAGTAATTTGTCTGTAGTAGATTGTGTCTCTAATTGTTCATCAATATGATAAAATCCATATTTTAAAAAATCATTATCACCAGCTAATTGATGTTTAAACTTGCAATGTAAAATATTATCTTTACAATAGTTAGTAATGTAAAAATTTCCAATATCTATTTTCATGGGTATCTCCTAATATTTTATTAGCATACTATCGCCAAATGAGAAGAAACGGTATTTTTCTTTTACTGCTTCTTTATAAGCGTTTAGTACATTTTTTCTACCGGCAAGAGCACTAATTAGCATGATAAGAGTTGACTTTGGTAAATGAAAGTTAGTAATTAAATAGTCAATGGCTTTAAACTCATAACCTGGATAAATAAAGATATCAGTGTTACCAGTACATTCCCTAAACTCACCATACTTAGTCATAATAGTTTCAAGGGTTCTAACACTAGTTGTTCCAACAGCTATTATTTTTTTATGATTTTTATGAGTTGATGTTAAAATTTTGGCTGTTTCTTTACTCATTTCATAATATTCTGTATGCATTTTATGTTCAAGAATATTTTCTTCTTGAACTGGTCTAAAGGTACCAAGCCCTACATGCAAAGTAACATAAGCTATATTTATACCTTTTTCTTTAACTTGTGCTAGTAATTCTTTAGTAAAATGTAGACCTGCAGTTGGAGCTGCACTACTACCTATGTTTTTAGCATATACGGTATTGTATCTAGTTTGATCTTCTAGTTTTTCGTGTATATATGGTGGTAGTGGCATTGTACCTAGTTTATCAAGTATTTCTAATAATATTCCATTATATATTAATTCATACTTACGAATTCCATCTTCACCCTCAAAAATACATTTAGCTTTTAATTCACCATTACCAAAAGAAATAATGGTTCCAACATGTACTCTTTTAGCTGGTCTAGTTAAACATTCCCAAGTGTCATCTTGAATATCTTTTAATAATAATACTTCAATAATGGCGCCAGTATCTTCCTTAGTTCCAATTAATCTAGCTGGTAATACTTTGGTATCATTAAGTACTAAAGTATCTCCTTCTTCCATATAATCTAAAATGTCTGTAAAATGTCTGTGTTCTATTTCTCCAGTATTTTTGTCTAATACCATTAATCTGGATGAATCTCTTTTTTCTAATGGTACTTGGGCTATTAATTCTTCTGGTAAATAATAATCAAAATCTTCTAGTTGCATTATAATCACATCTTTTCTATTTTTCTATTAATTTTAATATTTCGTAATAATCTAATTTTTCTATATGAGAAGCAAATTCTTTAGCAAATTCATCTATTTGATTGGATTTTACTTTGTTTACTTGAGATAATTTGTAGGCATATTCTAGCATTTCAACTCTAGTAAGATTTTCTAATGTTTTAGTACGAACAGCATTTAAAATAGTGCTATTGCCAACTATTGGTAATTCTTTTTCAATAGCATTTATTTCTTTTTCGTTAAAGTAATCAGTTAATACAAATAAGCTTCCATATTCTAGTTTAGTTATATCTAATTTTCCAAACTTGATTAAACATGAAAGTGTAATGATATAACTGATTTTTTCATCTTTAGAAATAAATAAACCATCTATAAATTCTATAAATTCCAAGATATGTAACTGAACTTCTTCACTTTCTAATAAAAGTATTGGTAGGTTAGTCCATTTTTGAATGTCATCACTATTTTCTACAATTTCAAATTTTTTACCTACTATTTTATTTATTTTGTCAATAACTTGTTTTAAAGTCATTGGCTTCATCGGATCTAGTATCTTATCTTCCATTTTTTATTCCCCTTTTCTTTAATTAAAAATACTATTTTGATATTCTATTTGCAAGTGTTCATAAGCTAAAGATGTTACCATTCTACCACGTGGTGTTCGTTTTAGAAAGCCTTGTTGTAGAAGATATGGCTCATATACATCTTCTATAGTAGTAACTTCTTCACCAATAGCTGAAGCAACTGATTCAATACCTACTGGGCCACCGTTAAATTTATTAATAATTGCTAATAATAATTGGTGGTCAGTATCGTCTAATCCCTTATCATCAATCCTTAGACGTTGTAGTGCTTTTTTAGTAATATCAATGTCTATTATACCATTTCCTTCAACTAATGCAAAGTCCCTAACACGTTTAAATAAACGGTTAGCTATTCTTGGCGTACCTCTACTTCTTCTAGCAAGTTCTCGGCTTGCATCGTCTTCAATTGGTACATTTAGTACTTTAGAAGTTCTCTTGACGATATCTATTAATTCTTCTTCTGTGTAATATTGAAGTTTAGCAATGATTCCAAAACGGTCTCTAAGTGGTGATGTTAAATCTCCAGCTCTAGTTGTAGCTCCCACTAGAGTAAATGGTGGTAGGTTAATTCTAATATTTCTACTATTTCCTTCACCACCAATAATTATATCTAATACATAGTCTTCCATTGCTGGATATAATATTTCTTCAATGTATGATGGCATACGATGTATTTCGTCTATAAATAGGACATCTCCCGGCTCCAATGAAGATAAAATTGCAGCTAAATCTCCCGATTTTTCAATGCTCGGCCCACTAGCTGTTTTTATATTTACACCTAATTCATTAGCAATGATATTAGCTAGGGTAGTTTTTCCTAAACCTGGTGGCCCATAGAGTAAAACATGATCTAGTGGTTCAGATCTCATTTTGGCTGCTTCAATATAGACTTTAATGTTTTCTTTTACTTCTTTTTGCCCAATATAGTCAGCTAAATACTCCGGTCTTATATTCTGTTCTACACTATCTTCTTCTAGTTCCTCGTTTGTTATTATTCTATCATCCATCTTATTTTCTCCTTTCACCGATTTCTTTTTTTGAAATTATATATGTCAACAATTCTTTTACACTATCAGGAAATTTTTCTTCCCAATCTCTGTAAATAATTCCTAAATTAATGTATTTTTCTACTAAATCTAGTGATTCTATTGATAAATGTCTTTTTACTCCTATAATCATACTAATATCATCATATTTCACAGTTCTTAGAAAGCCAAAGCGTTCAACTAAGTTGATTACAGAATATTTATTAAAATCTACTTTCTGCCACAAATCATTATCTTTAATCAATAAATTATTCAAAATAGTATTAGCTGTAATTTCATGATTTCCGAATTCTTCATCACTTTTGGTTATCATGGCTATACCATTTGGATCGATTAACCAACTCTTTAGCAGTTTACCAGTAGGTGATTCGATATTAAGTTCACTATTACTGCTAATAACTAAATCACAATAGTAACCAGCGTTATTTTTATCAATAGCATAATTAGATACTTCTTCATATGTAAGGTTACCATCATCAGACTCTATTATAAATAGTTTATTTTTAACTGCTTTTAAGTAATTCTTATCTTTCATAAATGGATTTATAAATACGTATTTTAGTTTAGTCATAACATAATCAAAATACGGATCAAAGTATGAATAATCTTTACTAAATTTAATAAAATCATCATAGTTATCTATATTTTCACAAACTATTCTGCAAAAATCATTTACCTCATCATAATCCATAAAAACTGTTTGATTATTTGGTAACATGAAACCTACTTTCATTTAAATACACCTACTTTAATAATAGTTTTAGTGATTCCTTAACTTGGTCTTCTAGAGATAGTTCTTGACTAACTTTTACTACTACTGATTTTATTTCTTTTTCTTTATAGCCTAATCCTTTTAATACCTCAATTAATTCTTCATAACTATTATTGTTATTAGAATTTTCCACACCTGTAATAGAAATTTTTCCTTTTAAGTCTAGAATTATTTGCTTAGCTACTTTATCACCTATCTTAGGAAATTTTTTAAGATATAAAATATTTTCTCTTTCAATAGCATCCAATATTCCTTTTATAGAACCTGTAGCTAGAATCGGAAGAGCCATTTTTGGTCCTAATCCTTTAACACTGATTAATTTTAAAAACATTTCTTTTTCTTCCTTAGTCTTAAAGCCATATAAACTATTTTCATCTTCTCTTATAACTTGATACAAATATATTTTTGCCTCGCTATTTACATCAAATGAATATGGATTAGGTGTATTTATTAAGTAACCAATTCCATTAACATCAAGAGTAACATTAGTTGCATCTATTTCGGTAATTGTGCCTATCATATAACTATACATATTAAATCCTCCAATAACTATATCAATTATATAATATTTTTTAGTAATTGAAAATACGAACAAGAGATTTATAAAATAAAAAGAAGCTTTAGGCCTCCTAAAAGATATTAAGAATTTAATTTATTTTTGATTATACTAGATACTATTCCCATATCAGCTTTTCCCTTAACTTTTGGAGTTACTGCTGACATTACTTTTCCCATATCTTTGATACTAGTTGGTTTTACTTCCTCAAATACTTGGTTAATAATATCTGTAATTTCTTTTTCTGATAACTGTTCTGGTAAATATTTACTTAAAATATTAATTTCTGCTTCTGTCTTATCAATTAAGTCCTGACGATTACCTTTTTCAAATTCTTTGATTGATTCGTTTCTAGTTTTAATCTCTTTTGATACTACATCAATTAATAATTCATCATTTATTTCTTTTTTGTGATCAATACTTTGTAGCTTCATAGCTCCTTTTACGCCACGAAGTGTTGCTAGGCGGATGCTATCTTTTGCCTTCATAGCTTCTATAATTTCTCTATCTAATTCTTTTACTAAATCCATTTTTATTTCTCCTATTCTTAAATCATTTTTATAGAAAAAGACTAATACTACGATTAGTCTCTATTCTTATTAGCTCTATTACGTTTACGAGTATTTTTAATGCCTTCTTTTTTGGCATTTCTTCTTTTTACTCCTGGTTTATCATAACCTTCTCTTTTCTTACATTCAGAAGGGACTCCATCTCTAGCAACTTTTTGTTTGAATTTTTTTAATGCAAATTCTAGATTTCCATTTTTTACTGCCACTTGTGTCATATTTTCCCCTCCTTCCGCGTTTACTAAAATAGATTATACCTCAAAGTTCCTTATATTTCAACATTTTTTGACATTTTTATTTCATAACAGGCGTTTTTGATAAAAACAGGCATTTATTGTTACCATTATTAGTATTTATTGATTCGATAAAGTTACTTCTAATACTTTCTAATTCAGTCATGATATTGGGGTCATCGTACCATGAAATTATCTCTTTTGATACTAAATCAAATATCTTTATACTTTCTTTCTCAAAGTCTTTTTCAAGTAATATATCCCTAATATATTCTAGAGGATTATTTTTATCTTCAAGATAATCATTTAATATTTTTCTTTCATCAATGGTTAATAAATCTTTACCATCTAAATAGTCATAAAGTACTTTTTCTAGATCATATTTAATAACTAATACTCTTAAATCTAATGTTTCTCTATTCAAAATATCCTCCTACTAATACTGCATGAGTTTATAATAACAGGATATTTTTACTATGTCAAAGGAAACTATAAAAATTAATTTTTAATTTTTCTTATATGAAAAGAGAAAATATTTCTATCTTCTCTAACATACAATTCGAAAAACTAAACGGAAGAAGGTACCTAAGTACCTTCCTAGCCATAAAATGGTTAAAATACTATAGTTTAATACTACACATATAAGGGGGCATACAACTATTAAAGCAATATTTTTTAATAGATTATTATTTAGATTTAGTTTTTTATTCATTATAGTGAACACATTCTATTAGATCCTATTCTGCGAAGAGCTGATCCAAAATTTCTTCCTAAATCAGCAACTGTTTTAAACATATTAGAAAAAGCATTTATAATTACGCCGGTAACGTTAAATCCTCCTTCAATGTTCATTAATTCTGTTTTTGATAACTGTGACATATTTTATTCCTCCTATCTACATTTTATTGGTCTAGCTATACCATCAATAACGCCTACTATAAATACTAAGGCATTCACGATACCAAAAGCTGCCCAAAAAGAAAGCCCACCACCTTGGGTATTTTTTAATTCATTTTGTGTTAATTCTTGCATATTACTTCCTCCAAACTTTTTCTTTTAAATAATCCCATAGAGTCATTTTATTCTGTTCTAATGATACTTCAATCAGAGGTATAGGAGTAGATAGTTTAGACGTTTCTATTAGAACCGGTAGATAAACTTTATTATTTTCCATTATACTTTCTCTCTCTATTTTCTTTATATCATATGTATATTTCTTTTTATTGTATAGAAATTTATTACTATTAAGCCATAAATCTATATCTTGGTATGGAACTATTACTTGATATAAATTATTCTCTTTTATCTGTATTATAAACTTTTTCTGACCTACATAAGATAATTTAAAAAATATTAAAATAAATAATATTATAAAAATCAATAAACTACGATGAAGTACATATAAAGGTAATTTGAAATAATCTCGTTCATAATTACCACTAGTAAGACTATTAATTATTTTCATAGCAGATACCTTCTCTCATTTCTATTTTTCGATTAAATAGATCATTATTGTGGTAACGGTGTGAAATAATTATAAAAGTCTTTTCAGGATACTTAGTAAATATATTGGTAAGTATTTCTCTTTCTCTATCAATATCTATTTCATTTAGACTCTCATCAAATATATACAAATCAGCATTCTTATAAATAGCTCTGGCAAGAATTATTCTTTGCCTTTCTCCACCACTTATATTAAAGCCATTTTCTTCTAATAGCATATTATATTTTAATGGATTGTTTTCTACTATTTCATCTACTTTGCATAAGGCGCATATATCTAAAAATGATTCATATTCTTCTTCGCTATCTAAATGAATATTTTGGTATACTGAGTCTTGAAATAAGATTTCATTCTGAGATAAGTAACATACCTGTCTTTTTAGAGTATCATTATCATACTCAGATAATGGATATTTATCTAGAGTTATACTTCCAGTAACTTGGGGTATTATTCCAGCTAATATTTTAGCTAGAGTACTTTTACCACTACCGCTTTTACCATAAATTAATACACGGTCACGAGCTTTTATTTCTAACGAAATTCCATTTAGAATTTTTCTTTTAGGACTATATTGATAACTTAAATCCTTTACCATTATATTTCCAATAATTTTCTCTTTCTTCATTTTGATATTCTGAGCTTCATCTTGTGGTATTTGAAATAAGTCATCTACTCTTTCAATGGAAAGTTTGGCATCCCTCCACTTATATCCTATATCAAAAAGATTTCTAATTGGTTCAAAAAAATAAACTAATAATGTATAGAAAGTGAGAAGTTGTCCTAATGATATATTATCTTTTAGGACCATGAAAGAGCCTACAATTATAACCAAGAGAATGCCTATTTCTTCGATTAAATCACTTAGTGAACGTAAGTAGGTAAAAATAGTTGAAGTTCTGTAACTTACTTGTAAATACTCTTTTAATTTGGTAATGAAATTATGTTCTACATACTTTTCTATACCAAATCCACGTACTGTTTCCATTCCTGATATTGTTTCAACTAAATAAGAATTAGTAATATTAGCTTTTTCTTTTAATACTTTCATTCTTTTAGAAAACAATTGCCAAGATATTAGTATTATAATAACTAATATTAAAGTAATTACTATTAATATGCTTGATAATTGTATGCTTAGTTTAAGTAATACTATAATAACTGTTATTAAAAGAAAAGTATCAACAAAGCAGGTAACAAAAACTTTTCCTAGAAAATCTTTTATATTTTCTAAATCCTGAACTCTAGCTACTATTTCTCCTGTAGAATGATTTTTATAATATAAATATGGGAGGGATAATAATTTGTGGTAAACATCTGTAAGAAGACTATTACTAATTACGTGATTGAAATGATGTAGTAATAAGTTTCTCCATAATTCAAGCCATTTTTTTAATAATATTACGAACATAAATGAAATTCCACCAAAATAAAGATTCGTAATGGATGAATATTGGATCACATAATCTAGTAATACTTGGAATTCAAATGATGAGACTATACTTAAAAAAGTAGTAAATGCTGATATTAAAGCTAAGCATATTAAATTCTTTCTATACTTATAAATTATCTTCTTGATTTTTGGCATTATTAATGATGAGTCTGTGTAATTAGGTATTTTCTTAACGGGGTATAAACATAAATATAAATCAGAAGATATTTTATTGAAGTCAAGAAAACTTATTTTTTTAATAGACGAGGCTGGATCTGCTATTAAAATCTTTTTTCTTTTATAGTCTATTTTGTAGATAACTATAAAGTGTTGGTAACTATTATTTATAACTACGTGGGCTATACATGGTAAATCATTTTGATCCATATCTTCAATTTTACCTTTTAGTCCTTTAGTAGAAAAATTAAACTTTTTTGCAGCTTCCAATAAAGAATAGGCATCTACTCCATCTTTGGTTGTATGAGTAATATCTCTTAAATATTCTTTTGAAGCTCCACCACCATAATACTTCATTATCATAAGTAAGGATGCTACCCCACAATCTTTAATTCCATCTTGAGATACAAATGGATATTTCATAATTATTATCACCTCCTGATAATAATTATTATAAGAAAGTTGGAAGATGACTGCATTTTTTTTCAAAAAAGTTAAAAAAAATGAAAAAAACAGTATTTTTCAACTGTTTCTTACGTAAGAATTGGTTTTTTTCGTTACTTCATCAATTATTTTATTAAATATGATCATTACTTCTTCATCACTTAAAGTACGATTTTGATCACTAAATGTTAAGTTGAAAGCAATAGAGCGTTCGTCAGAAGCAACGTTTTCGCCTTCATATACATCAAATATAGTTATGTTTGTTAGTAAATGCCCAGCTGCTTTTTTGATAACTGTCATTAACAGTTCTGCTGTTGTACCCTTTTTAACTACGAAAGCAATGTCTTTAGAAATAGATGGGTATTTAGATAGTTCCTTATATTGCATTTTCTTTACTCTAAATGAGAATAGTTTATCTAAATTTATTTCCATAACGTAAATAGAATCTTTAGTAATACTTGGGTGTATTTTACCTATTATTCCTATTTTAGTACCATTTAAGATAATAGATGCACTTTGTCCTGGATGAAGTTCTTTTGGAAGATCAGTAACAGTTAGGGCGTAACGATTTTGATATCCCAAGTATTCTAGTAATTCTTCTAAGATACCCTTTATATAATAGAAGTCTACGGTTATTTTTTCTAATCCTACTGAATAATTACCTGTCATTAGTACAGCTAGTTTATTTTCTTCATAGTACTTTCCTTCTTTTTTATAGAAACCTTTACCCACCTCATAAAGAAAAATATCTTTTTGGCCTCTAGCTTTATTATAATTATATATATCCATAAGTGATGGAATTAAGCTGTAGCGTAAGCTGTTTCTATCATTACTCATTGGATCTAGGACTTTAACCATTTCTACATCATCAGTAGTATATTTGCCTGCTTCTTTATCTGATATAAGAGCATAGCTTAGGGTTTCGTTTAAGCCAAGCATAGCCATCTTATTGCGTACTATACGTAGATTTTTATTTACACTACCTGGTTTAACTGGTAAAATCATTGCTTTTCCTACTATTTTATCTATTCCATATATTCTACCTACTTCTTCTATTAAGTCTTCTTTAATAGAAATATCAATTCTTCTAGTAGGAACTGTTACAGTAATTACATCACTATTAGTAGCTGTTTCAAATCCTAAGCGTTTAAAAATTGATAGTATTTCGTCTTTAGATATTTCAATACCTAAGACACTATTAATTTTTTCTGTAGTTATAGATATTTTCTTATCTTGAATATTTAATTTATTATATTCAACCATACCACCAACTATTTCGGCATCGGCATATTTTTCCAATAAATGACAGCTTCTTAGCATAGCCATATAAGTTCTTTTAGGATCTAATCCTTTCTCAAAACGATTACTTGCTTCACTTCTTAATACTTTTTTAGAGGTTTTACGAATACTTGTGGCATCAAAAATAGCTGATTCAATTATTATGTTTTTAGTATCCATTTCTATTTCTGTAGTTAATCCTCCCATAACTCCAGCAAGGCCAACTGCACCATCCTTATTAGCAATTACGATATCACTATTAGATAGTGTTCTTAATTCATTATCTAGAGTTACTAGTTCTTCGTTATCTGATGCCATTCTTACGGTTAGACTATTTCCTAACCTATCACTATCATAATAATGTAGAGGTTGTCCTGTTTCTAGCATAACATAGTTAGAAATATCAACAATATTATTAATTGGACGAATACCTGATGCTATCAATCTATTCTTTATGAAATCTGGGCTTTCTTTGATAGTTACATTTTTTACTTGTTTAGCTAAGAATAATTGGCAATTAGAGGTTTCAATATTTAATTTGAAAGTATCATTTATATTATCGTTATTTTCTGTAAAAGTTAAATCAATGTCTTTAACTTCTTTATCATATAGGGCTCCTATTTCATAGGCCATTCCTAGGATACTTAGTAAGTCTCCTCTATTTGAAGTAAGTTCAAAGTCAATTACTTCATCATCTAATCCTAATAATTTTATTGGATCTTCTCCAACTACAGCATCACTAGGTAATTCATGTATACCAGCAACATCTTTTTCCTTTAAAAATTTATGTTCAAGACCAAGTTCAGCTATGGAACAAAGCATACCATTTGATTCTTCACCACGAATTGTTCCCTTTTTGATGACTCCTCCTGGTAATACAGCCCCATCTAAGGCAACTATTACTTTTAATCCAGTTCTAACATTTGGAGCTCCGCAAACTATCTGTAGTACTTCTTTTCCAACATTTACTTTGCATATATGTAAGTGATCACTATTAGGATGATTGATACATTCTAATACTTCTCCAATCACTAAATTAGATACTGGTAATAATGGGCCACATGAGTCGTATTCATTACCAATACTAGTCATATCTTCAGCTAATGTTTTAGTATCAACAGGAATATCTACATATTCTTTAACAAAATTTCTACTTAATTTCATTTTCTTCATCCTTTCTGTCAAACTGTTTTAGGAAGCGAACATCATTTGTATATAGGTAACGAATATCAGGAATAGCATAACGGAACATTGTGAAACGATCTAATCCAGTTCCAAAGGCAAATCCTGTCCATTCTTCTGGGTCATATCCACCCATTCTTAGAACGTTAGGATGAACCATACCGGCACCTAGTACTTCAATCCAACCAGTTTGTTTACATAATGAACACCCTTTACCACCACATTTAAAGCAACTAACGTCTACTTCTACACTAGGTTCAGTGAAGGGGAAGAAACTTGGTCTAAATCTTACTTTCGTATTTTCTCCTAACATCTTTTTAGCAAATAGTTCTAAAGTCCCCTTTAAGTCAGCTAAACTAATATTTTTATCTATTACTAAACCTTCTACTTGCCCAAATTGATGAGAGTGGGTTGCATCATCATCTCTACGATATACTTTACCAGGACAAATCATACGAATTGGTTTCTTTTCTTCGTTATTTTGCATAGTTCTTGCTTGAACACTTGAAGTTTGAGTTCTTAATAAATATTCATCATCAATATAGAATGTATCTTGACTATCACGAGCTGGATGTCCTAATGGAACATTTAAACGTTGAAAACAGTTCTCATCAGTTTCTATTTCTGGTCCATCTACTACATCATAACCCATTGATACAAAGAAATCTTCTACATCTTCTACTATTCTATTAAATGGATGGCGTGTCCCTCTATTTAGTTTTTTACTTGGTAAACTAATGTCAATAGTTTCAGTTAATAATTTGGCATCTAATTCCTTCTGTTTTAACTCTTTTTCTTTATCCTCTATTATGGTAGTTACATAAGTTCTTGCTTCATTAATAACCTGACCAAAGTTTTTTCTTTCTTCTGGTAATAATTCTTTCATTTTACTAGAAAGCTCAGTTACTAGACCTTTTTTTCCTAAATATTTAACTTTTAATTCTTGAACTTCTTTTAAAGATTCAATATTTTCTATATCACCATTTAATTCTTCTTTTATAGTTCTGATTTTTTCATTTGTTTCCATTTTCTTCCTCCTATTAAAAATGCTTGTATATAGTTTATAACTTTTTCTTTTTTTCTTCCTTTTACTAAAACATGTCTCCCATCTTTTACAGTAGTAAAGGTAACTTTAGATGATGGTATATTTTCTTCAATATATTTAAGTGTTTTATATGGTACTACTTCATCTTTATCTCCTTGCAGTACTAAGGCTTCTACTTTTACTTCTTTTAAACAATCACGATAATTCTTGATTAATTTTCTAAATTCCATAACGGTTGAGATAGGAACTTTAATTAGTTTATAGAAAAAGTTTTTATATGATGCTTCACTATCAGATAAGGCTTTAAGATTACGAAAATCTTCTTTATATTGACTAACACTTAGATAATCATATGCTGCTGATAAAAAGACTACCTTCTTTATTTGGGAATATTTTGATGCTAGATAGCCAGCTAAGACACCACCCATGCTATGCCCTATTACGTATATTTTATGGTAACCATTTTTTATTAAATATTCCATCTGCTTATCTACGGCACTAACCCAATCTTCATATTTTACTTTATTAATAACATATTTTTCATGGGCAGGAAGTGTCCAAGCATATACATCAAATGAATTATTTAATTCTAAAGTATTTACCAGATATTCATTATCTGATAGACCAGCACTAAAGCCATGGATAACTAGTATTGCCTTTCTAAATAGTTTCATTATTTACCTCCAAAAAAGCGACCACTCGTATAAGGACGAATGATCGCGGTACCACCTTAATTCATAGTATAAACTATGCAACTTTATTTTTTTAACGCAAAATTACGTCCAATATTAATTGGAAACTCATAAGGTGAATTCATAAGAATCTATTTATTTGTTTGCACCAACCACAAATTCTCTGATAATAGATTATCTTATTACTACTTCTTATTCAACGTTTTTATGTCAATGATTATAACTCTAATCTTAGAGTTTGTAAAGGTATTAAACTGTCATTAATTCAGTTTCTTTTTCTTTTAGTTTTTCTTCTATTAATTTATTGAATTTATTTACTAAGTCTTGAACTTTATTTTCTAGACTTTTCTTTTCATCATCTGAAGTCTCTTCTTTTTCAATATCTTCTAAGCTTTCATGTCTAATATTTCTAATAGATACTTTACCATCTTCTGCCATAGCTTTAACTTGCTTGGTAAGCTCTTTTCTTCTTTCCTCAGTTAATACTGGAATGATGATACGAATAGATTCTCCATCATTATTTGGAGTATATCCTAAATTAGATTCAAAAATAGCTTTTTCGATTGCACCTAAAGAGCTTCTATCATATGGTTTAATTAATAATTGTCTTGCTTCTGGTACTGATATAGTAGCTACTTGCTTTAATGGAGCTTTACTTCCATAATAATCAACTGTAATACCGTCTAAACTAGATGGATTAGCACGTCCTGCACGTACAGTTGAAAATCTATGATCTAGATTCTCTAAAGTTTTGTTCATTTTTTCTTCTGTTAACTTAATAACATCTGTATTCATATATTTAAATCTCCTTTATTTAACTTATATTCTTATTTTAACATTATTAGCATTAATAAACAATAGAAATTTTGTTAAGAGGTTACTCTTTTCTTTTTAGATATAAAATTATTGATTAGAATAAATATAATAGAAAATATTACTATGACTAGCATATTTATAAATATTGGTAACATATTAGATAAATTCATTACTTCAATAGCTGATAATATATTATTTGAATTAATATACCAGTATGCTGGTAGAATATGAGCTACTGTTAGTATTGATGATGGTAACCATTCTGCAGGTATAAAAGCCCCACATAAAAAGGCAGACCCCAAAGCTATTACATTCACAATACCACTTATAGCTTCCTTACTACTTACTATAGTACTTATTAATAGGGCTATAGTTAGAGAACAGAATGTAAAAATAAAAGTATTTATAGAATAGATTAAACCTTTTATGGTAAATAAATCTCCCTTAAATAGGAACATTCCTAGTAAAATATATAATAACCAAACAATACATGTATAAATAAAACTTGCTAATAAGATATATTTATTATGAGTTTTATAATTCATACTACTGATAATAGTTCTCTTACGTATAGATTTTTCATGGAAACTAGATAATACTAAACAGATTATATAAATAACTACAGCCATAATACTATAACTAGCAAAGTTAAAATATCTAGATACCTTATTCTCAGTATTAGTATCTATTTTAGAGGTTACTTCTATACTTGACTTTTTATCTAGACTTTGATTAATAGATTCTATTAGATTGCTTTCATTATCAGTAGTCTTAGCATAAATGTTCTGTGTTTTTAAGTATCTAGAGAGCATCATTTCAGTTAGACTAGACATATAATCTTTAGTAGATTTAATATCTATCTTAGGATTCAGACCATTTAAAATATCTTTTCTATAACCATTAGGTATATAGATAATATAATTAATTTCTCTATAAAATAGAGCATCATCTCTAGCTTCTTCACTATTCTTTACTTTAATAATATTACTATTATTTTCTAGATATTTGATTAGATTAGCTGTAAGGCCAATATTCTCATCATTATTTACTATTAATATATCTGGTTTACTAGCAGTAAAAGTAGTAGTCTGATTATTACTTGATGCATTCATACCACCAAATATAATAAGCATAACAGTATATATAATAATGGTAACTTTATATTTTTTAACTATTTGCCAATAAGTTTTAAATACTGTCATACTTTTCTCTCCTTAATCCCTGATATGATATTAATAGCATTATAATGGAAAATACTAACAGACTAACTATATTAAAATAATATCTATTTAAAGTATCGTAATAATATAGGGAATACAAACCATCAGTTATCATATTAGCAGGATTTATTCTATTTAATATAGGAATATTTTTATCGATAATGTATTTCATAGTAATACCCATCATTCCAGATAGAAAACTAAAGAACATGGTAATAGCTATCATAATACCTGTTTTAGTATTACTATTAGCTTTAATAACGGTAGATATCATAATACCAAAGGTTAATCCTGCTAGAGAACCTATAGCAGCTAATAATAATACTAGTGGTAAATTAGTACCGTAATCGACTTTAATTACTAGTATAGTATAAATAAATAATATCATTAGTCCTAGTAATTGAATAATATAACTAGCTAACAAACTACTAAGTAAAAGCGATGATTTATTGATTGGTGATATGGCAGTTCTCTTACCTACGCCACTCATATTAGCTAGTTTATAGTTCATAATAAACATTGATATTATGCCTCCATATAGACTAGCCATAGCTATTAGTGTGTAGTATTCAATCATAGTATAACTTAAATTAGTATTAGAAATATCATTTATCTTAATATTAGTATTAGATATTAGATTTATGACGTTAGAATATATCTTCTCATAATCAATATTGGTATTACCACTGGCTAATTCTTTAGCTATTTCTTGACTAGATAAAGTGTTTATTATTTCTTTCTGACTATTTATTTCATCTACTACGTATCTAAGTATAGTTTCATTAATACCAGATTTTTTAACAGTTATATTTACGTTATTATCTTTAAAGGTTAAATAGCCTGTAATTTTATCTTTAGCTAACATATCTTTAGAGTTAGATAAATCAGTATAAGTAATATTAAAAATTTGATTTTTAGTATTTTTATTACTTAAGCTTTCTATAGTATTTTTAAATATAGTGTCGTTTTGATAGTCACTATTATCTATAATAGCTATATTTATGATATCTAATGATTCTTTATTTTCAATATCAGAAAAAGCCATATTAAAGAATGTACCTAATATAATAGGAAAGATAAAAGTCCAGAATAAAAGCATTTTATTTCTTAATAGAGTTTTTATAGTATATTTAAAGTTATGCCAAAACATTAGTCTCTTAGTTCCTTTCCAGTTAGTTCTAGGAAAACATCATTTAGGGTTGGTCTTTCAGAGAATATTTTACTATAAGTAATTTTATTTTCCTTTAGATAATCTATTAAGTCTATTAAGTTATTTTTACCCTTCTTATAAGTAATTATTAGATTAGTTCTGGTTTTAGTTACTTCTGCTACATTTTTAAAGCTTTTTATTTCTTCTAAAATAGTAGGTGAAATACTATCTATTTCTATAGTTATCTTTTCTTCAATATTAGCTAATGCTTTTAATTCATCTTTATCTCCGGTAGCAAGTATTTTACCTTTATCAAGAATAATAATACGATCACATAATATTTCTGCTTCTTCCATATAGTGAGTTGTGTAGATGATAGTTGCACCACTATCTCTAAGCTTTTTGATTCCATCTAGAATGTTGTTTCTGCTTTGAGGATCAACTGCTACTGTTGGTTCATCTAGGATAATAAGTTTGGGTTTATGTGCAATTCCACAAGCGATATTTAGACGTCTCAATAGGCCTCCTGATAGCTGTTTGGGATAGAATTTTTTAAAGTCCTGCAAACTAACTAAGTTAATTGCATCTTCTATATACTCCATTCTAATAGTTTTATCTTTAATGTATAGTCCACAGAAGTAATCAATATTTTCATATACTGTTAGTTCTTCAAATACTGCTACTTCTTGGAAAATAACTCCTATTTGAGATTTAGTTTCATATGAGTCAGGAGTCATTTCTTTATCAAATATCTTAATACTACCATTTTGAAATTTTAATAGTGATAAGATACAGTTTATGGTTGTTGATTTACCGCTACCATTAGGTCCAAGTAATCCTAGTATTTCTCCTTCTTTTACAGTAAATGATAAATCATTAATAGCAGTAAGTTTATTATAAGTCTTAGTCAAGTGTTTAATTTCAATTATATTATTCATGTTTCACCTCTTATATTAAATGATATCATTATAATATTAATTTTAAAAATAGTAAACAAAAAGAAGGCCTAAGCCCTCAGTTTGATTAATCTCCGTTTACTTGATTCATTACTTCTTCAGCAAAGTTTTCTTGTCTCTTTTCGATTCCTTCTCCTACTTCATAACGAACCATAGATACGATCTTTCCACCATTTGCTTCTACATATTGTTTAACAGTTTCTTTATTTTCTGCTTTAATAAAGATTTGATCTTCTAAGCAAATTTCAGAATAGAATTTATTTACTTTTCCAACTAGAATATTATCAATTCTGTCAGCTGGTTTACCTTCATTAAGTAATTGTTCTCTCATAACGTCTTTTTCACGTTCTAAGACATCAGCTGGAACTTCACTACTATTTAAGTATAATGGATTCATAGCTGCTAAATGCATAGCTACTTCTTTTGCTACTTCTTCGTTTGCTCCTTCTAATACTACTAAACTACCAATTCTACCACCCATATGAGAATATGAACCAAATACTTGACTATCAGTTTTTACAACTTTTTTAAATCTTCTAAAGCTAATTTTTTCTCCTATTTGAGCAATAGCACTAGCTACCATATCAGAAATAGTTCCAGATGGCGTAGATAATTTAAGAGCACTATCCATATCAGTAACGTCATTATTCATAAGTACATCAGCTAATTCATCAACAAACTTAGTAAATTTTTCGTTTTTAGCTACGAAATCTGTTTCTGAATTTACTTCTAATATAACGGCTTTGTTACCATCTATTAACATTTTAGTAATACCTTCAGCTGCAATTCTTCCTTCTTTTTTAGCAGCTTTAGCCATTCCGTTTTCTCTTAGCCAATCAATAGCCTTATCCATGTCACCATTTGATTCCTGTAATGCTTTCTTACAGTCCATCATTCCGGCTCCAGTTCTTTCTCTTAAGTCTTTAACATCACTTGCACTAAACATATTAAAATCCCTCCGCTAATTATTTACTTAATACACTGATTAATTCAGCTTTTTTCATTGAAGTATATCCGTCGATTCCTTCTTCTTTAGCCATTGCTTTTAGCTCAGATACTGTTTTCTTTGATAAATCAACTTCTTCAGTAACTTCTGCTTTAGTTTCTTCTTTCTTAGCTGGTTTTTTTTCTTCAGTAGCAACTTTTTCTTTTACTTCTTCTTTTTTAGTTTCTCTCTTAGATATTTTATTTTTATCTTCATCAGTTAAGTAATCTATCATTTCATTTCCATTAGCTTCTGCTATAGCGTTTCCTAAAACACCAATCATTAATTTAACACTTCTTACAGCATCATCATTACCTGGAATAACATAGTCAACCATATCTGGATCACAGTTAGTATCAACTACACCAAATACTGGTATACCTAAAATTCTAGCTTCTTTTATAGCTATTTCTTCTTTACGTGGGTCAACAATTACTAATGCATCTGGGATTTTTTTCATATCACGAATTCCACGTAAGTTTTTATATAATTTATCGTATTCTTTTTTAATTCCGATAACTTCTTTCTTAGGTAATACTTCAAATACACCGTCAGCTTCCATCTTTTCGATATCTTCTAATCTTTTAATTCTTGAACGGATTGTCTTAAAGTTTGTTAAAGTTCCTCCTAACCATCTTTCGTTAACGAAATACATGTTAGTTCTTGTAGCATTTTCTTCAGCTGCTTCTTGAGCTTGTTTCTTTGTACCAACAAATAAAACTTTTCCTCCATTAGCTGCTATTTCTTTTAATGCTTTATATGCTTCTTCTATTTTCTTAGCTGTTTTTTGTAAGTCAATAATGTAAATATCATCACGTGATGTAAAGATATATTCTTTCATTTTTGGATTCCATCTTCTCTTTTGATGTCCAAAATGTACTCCTGCTTCTAATAAATAATTCATTGAAACTACTGTCATATTATATTTCTCCTTTTCGTTTTTCTTCTATTAATTTCTAAAATTCATCACCATAATTGGCACTTGATAAATCAATTCATTAATATGTTTATTTTATTTTAAAGCTTCTAGTAAGTCAGCTTTTTTCATTGAAGTATATCCTTCAATACCTTTTTCTTTAGCCATAGCTTTTAATTCAGCTACTGTTAATTTAGATAAGTCTTTTGCTTCTTCTTTTACAGTTTCTTTAACTGTTTCTTTTTTAGCAGCAACTTTCTTTTCTTCTTTAACTACTTCTTGTTTAGTAACTTTTCCTGCTTTACCATCTTTAGCTATTTTAACTAATTCAGTAAATGCTTTTGGATCGTTAATAGCAAGTTCTGATAACATTTTTCTGTTAATTTCAACTCCTGCTTTATTTAATCCTTCAATAAATCTTGAATAACTGATGTCGTTATTTCTACAAGCAGCATTGATTCTTGCTATCCACAATTTTCTGAAATCTCTTTTCTTTTGTTTACGATCTCTAAATGCATATTGTCCTGAATGCATTAATTGTTCTTTAGCTGTTTTATATAATCTATGCTTGCTTCCAAAATATCCTTTAGCTTGTTTTAATACTTTTTTATGACGAGCCTTTGTTACAGCTCCATTTTTAACTCTTGCCATAGTTTTTCCTCCTCAACAATATTAAATAATATTTTTAAATCTCTTAGCGTCACCTTTACTTAGTTTAGCGCTCTTTCTTACTTTACGATTAAATGCTGAAGTTTTACTTCCAGTATTATGTCTGCTACCTGGATGCCCCATAGTTACAGTTCCACTTTTTCTTACATTTAATACTTTCTTAGTACCTTTATGTGTTTTTAATTTTCCCATAAATATCCTCCTATTTTTCCTTTTTTGGTGCTAATAACATAGTCATGCTTCTACCATCTAGCTTAGCTGTCTGTTCTACTAAAGCAATATCATTTAGACGTGAAGCAAACTTTTCTAGTACTTCTTTACCTAATTCAGTATGAGCCATTTGTCTACCTTTGAAACGAATTGATAATTTGATTTTATCTCCCTTTTCAAGGTATTTTGTTACGTTACGAAGTTTAGTATCAAAGTCACCAACATCAATTACTGGGGACAAACGAAATTCTTTTATTTGAGAATTGTTAGCCTTTTGTTTCTTGCTAGCTTCTTTTTCTTTTTTCTGTTTTTCATAACGATATTTGTTATAATCCATAACTTTACATACTGGTGGATTAGCATTTGGGCTTAATAATACTAAATCTAATCCTGCATAGTTAGCTAAAGTTAGAGCATCTTGAATTGGTTTAACTCCTACTTGTTCTCCATTAGGTCCGATTACTAGAACATTGCTTATTTTGATTTGTTCGTTAATAAGCAAATTGTTTTTATTATTTGCGATAATTAACACCTCCATTAAATATAAAAAAGTGAATACGAATGGTATCCACTTAAATCACAAAATTACTAATTAATATTAGTTACTCTGGCATTTAACCCAAAACTATTCGTAATCGGGTGGATATTTCATCGCTTTCCTTTTTTAAATCTTCTTAATTTTACTAAAAATATACGTAATTGTCAATATTTTATGATGAATTTATATATTTTCACGTAAATTCGTAGATTTATTAAAAGTCAATATCGAAATACTGACTTTTATAATTTATCTTGTTTTTTGCACTGATTCTTCTACTACTTGATCAACACTATCCATTGCTTGTAAATCTTCTGAGTAGGATGATTGTTGTTCAAATTGTTTGATCAATTCATCTTCATCAAAATATGTAGCATTTGGTGGAGTAATATTACCATCTACGATTGGTGCATAATCAGGTGTTGGTGTAGGATTAACATCTGGCGTTGGAGTAACGTCTGGTGTTGGTTCTACAGTAGGTTCAGTAGTAGGTTGTGGGGTAATAACAGGTTCAGGTGTAGGAACATCTTTATTAGAATCTTCACTATTTCCTTTATTGATTACATCATCTATTGTACCATTATTCCCTGTTGGATCAGTAGTTATTGTTCCAGGCTGAACATAATCTGGAACTTTGTTTGCTTCTTGCATACGTTTTTGATAGTCAGCTTGGCCATCTGATTTACCTTGGCTATAAGCACTACGGATAGTGCTATTTGCTGATGATGCATAACTACTATTATACTCATCTGTTCCACCTTGATTATAGTAGTTATAGGTATTAGCATATACGTTTTTATATAAGTTATCTAAGCCATCTTTCTTTGCTTTCTCATATCTATTTTTAACATTGGCATCGGTAGATGTTGAATACTTAGTCATTTCACCAGTATTACCACTGGCAAAATAGTTAAATACATCATTATAATCAACTTGAAGTGCTGCTTTTTCTTGTCTTGCAATTTGCTCATGTTTTTGCTTTGTGGCATCAGTATCTCTTTCAGAACCTACTGCTTTAGATGCGTCTTCTTCAGACTTAATAATTCCAGCTTCTGCCTCTGCTGGTGTGTTACCATTGGCTACTAATGAATCTTTAGCTGCAGCTGTATTAGATGTTTCTAATATTTCTTGAAGTTTACTAGAATATGCTTTATCTGAGCCACCAATTTTTGATAATTCTTGTAAAGCTGTTTCAGTAACTTTTTCCCAGAAGGTATTAGAGTACATTTCGTTTTTGGTTAATGATTCAAGTTTTTGGTTAAGCATTGAAGCTATTAAATCATTATCATATGTATACTTAGTAAGTTCACCAATTACTGCATCTTCATTATCAAAATTCATATTACTAACTGCTTCAGCTACTTTATCAGCATCTATTTTACCATCTTCGTCAGTATATACTGTAAGTTGTGCTTTTAAAGCTTGTTTATTATCTTCAACCATTTTGTCAGATGTCTCTAAATTTACTCTATACTCATCGGCATCTCTAAATTTTTCTTCTTGTTCACCGCAAGATAAATCAGCTATACTTTCCTTAGTTCCATCTATTCCAAGATAATATTTTTCAGGATTATATCCTAATTGTTTTAAGAAGTGGTTTTCATCAAACTCAGCAAATCCTTGAACATATCTACTCATAAATACTTCATCGAATAGATCTACCTTTACTTCAACTTCTTTAGCAGTACCAGTTGTATATATAGTCATTTTATCTTTATAATTTCTTAAATCAGCTTCTCTTTGATCTGCAGGTAACATTGTTCTTAATAGATAAGAAGTTGAGCCAGCACGTGCTTTAGTTTCTTTACCTTCAATATCACTATTGAAGTAATCTTTATACATTTCTTTTTCTGCTTGCATTAATGTTTCTTTTTCATTAATTCCGGCACTCATCATTTTAGCATGATGTTCTTCAAATGTATTTATTACTTCTTTATCATGTTCATCATTGAAAAGTGATGAAATATTTGATGTCTGATTACTTAATGAATAATATAAATTCATTTTTTCCATGAAATCATTACTTAAATCCATTATTTCATCAGCATTTATATTGCTTCCATTACAGATAGTAATTAATTCCTCATCAGTAAAATTATTAAATCTTAAATAGAAAGCCATTGTTTCTTTTGGCGTAAATCCAAATCTTGATTCTTGACCATTATTATTAGTTCTTGTCATCCAAGATTGTGAGTTATTGAATTCAAGTAGCCAAGTGCCTACTTTTGTCCAAGCTTCTTTTTGAATACTATCAATAGCATTTTCTGTGTAATAATCCCAATCTTGACCATCCATACTAGGTTTTACTATCTCATCATTTACTTCTTCTTGAGTTTCTTCTGTAACTGGTTCTGCTTGATGATTACGAGCATATGTAACACCCGCAACAGCTCCAGCTGTTACAGCAATGCCCAAACCAGTAAGTGCCATAGCTGTAGTAAGACGTGATTTACCGTTATTATCAACATTATCATTCAAACTATCTCTATATTGTTCATATAATTCTAAACTTTTAGAGTTAGAAGCTTTGAAAAATTGTAAATCTTCTGAATCTTTTAATACTCCATTTTGTTTATTCAATGTGAATGAATTAGCAGAAAGACATTGACTAAATAATTTAGTCATATTTTGTCTTCCTTTAATATCATTCATTGCTTCGGCACTTACTATACCATTTGTACCATCAGCATATTCAATTAATAATTGATAAACGCAATCTTTTTGAGTAACTTTAGGATCTGTTGCTTTATCAATTAATACTACTTTTAAATTTTTAATATTTTTTGTATTAATTTGTTCTTCCATTATGTTTCACCCCTTATTTATTTCTTGTTTTTCCGGTATATGTATAACCATTATTTAATAAGTTTTTATCTCCGTATGAACTCCATAAGTAAGTAGTTTTAGCTTCTTGAACATTAGTACATGTTTTCTCACGATAGAAATGAACATCACCATAAATTGCCTTTTCAGCTGATTTTTGAACTGTTTTAATTTCAGTTATAGTTCTATTTATATATAATGGGATTGAACGTGTTTCTACACTTGTACAAGTAGCTGTTACAGTAGCTGCAGAAGTGTGAGAAGTTCCATTACGTTTATATAAATGCCATACTGTATATGGGTGATTTGTACATGTTGCACCACATTCACCATAGTCTACCCCAACAGGTAACCATTTTGCAGTAGGGGTTGGATCTGATGGTGGATTGTATCCTCTATGTTCTTGTTTAGTATCATACCAATCACCTGTTACTTGAGTAATAGTATTTCCTGATACAACGTAATTATATCCTGTACATACTTTATAATCATGAGTGCCTACTTGAACTTGTTCAGGATAAGTAAATGTTACTTTTTCATAAACGGCTGGTTCAGTACCAATTTGTACTTTCTTAGTGCCTAAATCTTCTACTACTTTATAAATGTTATTTACTGTAGTTAAACTTTGTCCTGATTTAAGAAGTTTTGTTGACCAATTTGACCAGTTACTACAATAAGCTTCAGTATATTTTCTATATTCATATTCTTTTACTGGATTGTTACTTGGTTTTGGAGTACATTCATCTTTCCAAGTTTCAAAACTTACTTCAGTTGCATTTTTACCATAGTATTTACCATCTTTTATCTCACAAGCCTTTGGAACATCTGGAGTAACTGTTGGTGTTGGAGTTACTGTAGGTGTAGTTGTTGGCGTTGTAGTTGGTGTAGGTGTAGGTTTAACAGTTGGTGTATTAGTTGGAGTAAGTGTTGGTCTTGGGCTGTTACTTGGTTTAGGTGTTGGTTTATTAGTTAGTTTAGGTGTAGTTGAAGGTTTTTCAGTATTATTAGGTTTAGCTTCACAAATATCTGTTGAACAGTATGAGTAGCATCCTAAATGTACTAAAATATAGTTTTCTTCTTCACTACATTTTAAGTTAACTTTCATTAGATATTCAGTATCTTTTTTCTCTAATGATACATATGATGCTGTTACATCACATGCTTTACCATTCTTATCAACAAATGGTATTAATAACTTCATGTCTAACATTTCTTGTAATGTCATTTTCTTAACATCACCTACATTTTCTGGTAATCTCTCAGTTGTATAGTAAGTGATTGCAGCATTCTTCATTTCTTGAATGTTAGCATTGAATATTTGATCCTTTAATGGGTTTAAAGCATCAATATATGAGTCCATTTTAGGCCATGGTACTAGCCATATAAGTAATAACACAAAGATGATAATCAAAATTAGCTTTAGTAAAAAGCTTTTTAGTAGATTTCCTTTTCTTTCTTCTGTATACATATTATAATCTCCCCCTTTGTTTATGTGCCGTATTATAGCATAAAACAAATTTTTTGTCAACTTTTCTTTTTGATAGTTACTATTGTACTACCGTCGTTAAAAAAATCTAAATAATACTTTTCTACATAAGTATTATTCTTTAATACTTCATGAACTGTTTTTCTTAAAATACCCGTTCCTTTTCCATGAATTATTATTACCTTTTCATTTCCCATTTTGTAGTGATCACTAATGAATTCATTTACTAATATTCTGGTTATTTCTCTATCTAGACCATGTAAGTCTAAACTAGGTCTATTTTCATAATACATCTATTTTACTCCTAACTAGCACATCACTAAGTTCTGGCATAGAATTTTTACCACCAAGTTTCATTACTGATAAAGCTCCAGCAATATTAGAAAGATTAAGTGTTTCTTCAAGAGAATAGCCATTACTGATAAAGTAAGTAAATGCTCCATGAAATATATCACCTGCACCAGTTGAATCTACTGGATGCTCAACTTTTAATGTAGGAATTATTTTATATATATTATCTATCTTGGCAAAAGATCCATAACCTTCTAGAGTAATTACTACTGTATTTTTAAATTCATCAGATAGTTCTTTATGAATTTCAATTAAAGTATTAATATCACTACAATCAATTTTCTTATTGGTATACTCTTCAGCAAAGTCTTTAGAACAAACTAAGTACTTAACATATTTACATAGTTCTACTATTGGTTCTTTTAAATTACCAGCATCTAACACACTTATACAGGTTGGATTATCAATTAAAACTCTTTTAGATATTTCTAATTCTTCTCCATCAACTAATATTACATCTGGTTTTATATTTAAATCAAGGTTTCTAACTCCATGATCTTTATTACGACTAACAATAATCGTTCTAGAACCATTACTACTATTTGCAAGAATATAACTTGTAGTTGTGTTAAAATCATTAGCTGTTTCTAAGTAATCAATATTAGTACCAATATCAGTAAACTCTTTCTTGATTCTTTCTCCATATAGATCATTACCTACTACTCCTACAAAGTAAGTATCCATTCCCCATTTGGATAAGAGGTAAGCTGCATTTGCTGCAGCCCCACCCCCACACTCAACACCTGGTGCGATTCTCATTTTTGTATTTTCAATGGGAAATTCTGAAACAGGTAAAGTTATATCATAGGCAGCATGTCCTATACACATGTATTTTTTCATAACTACCACCTACTTAAGTATAACAAATTATAGACTATCATGGAAGAATAATCTTTAAATTATTTATATTTTTTCTAGAAATACCAGCTGCTTAGCCATTTAAGACTATCAATATAGTCACTATTAGTAAGCATTCCTGATATTACTGGATAGAAACAAATAAACATTAATATTACAATAGCTACATAGAATAAGTAAACACTATTATTTTTGATTTTTTCAGTTATCCATTTAATGAAAGCTGTTATAGCTAACATAACAAATGGTAAAGTTGGGAAATAATGATACATAAACATAACTCTTCCAATAAATAAATATGGTAACCAACTACATAGTATAAATACTAGGATAAAAGCATATTCTCTTTTTTTCTTTAGAATAGTCATGATTAATACAAAGATACTTGCAAGTATTCCAAACCACCAAATAGCTGGATTACCAATACCTACGATAGTAGATTTAATATTTCCACCGTGATATCCTACATAATACCAAACTGGTTTATACATAATTGGCCATGTATACCATTTAGAAGAAAAATCATGAGTAGCAGTTAATTTAGAATGATATTCATACATATTTTTAGTTTGTTCTATTAGGCCACTAATACCTGATACTTTACCAGGATAAATAGTTGGGAATAATAAGTATGCTAGTGTATAAATTACGATAGGCATTACTACAAAGAATAGTATGCAAGCAAGAATTATTTTACCTAAATCTTTTTCTTTTCTACCTCTTCTATTTTGAAGAATAATATGAGTAAAGAACACAATAGCTAGTCCTAATCCAATGTATAATCCAGTCCATTTAGTAGCTATAGCACATCCTATAAATAAGCCTGATAGGAATAGATTTAATAATTTTTTGCTTAGTCTTTCTCTCTTATCCATAACGATATATTTATACATAAATAGTACTGATAACATCATGAATAATACTAAGAAGCTATCTACAGTTCCCATTCTGGTTTGTGCAAAATGGAAACAATCAAATGTCATAAGTAATGCTGCAAGTATAGCCCATTTTCTATTTTTGAAAATGTTTTTAGCTAATGAATAGATAACAGGTATCATTAATATACCAGCAATATTACCCATTAGACGGTAAGCAAATGTACACATTCCAAATAACATAATTGGAAGAGTCATAAGTAATTTACCAAGTGGTGGATGAACCCATTCATTAGTTGGAATACCATGAATATATTCATAGGCACTTCTAGCAAAATAAACTTCATCAAAGTAAGCACTATTTTTATAGCTTATTGTTGCTGGAACAGTGTTTGCTTCATCTATTACTACTTTACTTTGATCATCATTAGCTATAGCAGTTATTTTTTCACCATATTTATCATATAGTTGAATTTCTCCTATAACGCTTCCTTTATCTTTAGCAACAAATTTAATATATTTACCTGTAGTATCTATATTAAAATCATTCCAAGAGAATACCATATTTTGTTCTATGGTTGTTAGATAGTCATAATTTTCTCCATCGTTAGATGCAAATATATCATAACTACCTACTTCATAACCAGAGTAGATTCTTGCAAGTCCTACTTCTTGGTTAGGTTTTTGTAATTCTAGGCCAATTTCTTCTCCAGAATATTGGAATTCATAAAAAGTTTGTGGATTTTTAAGAGTTCCTAAATCTTTAAAAGATAAAATAGCATAGAATAATACGAATACTGCAATTATTATCCAGTCTGTCTTTTTAAGTTTACGATCATCATCACGAAGATATGATTTCACTTTAGAAAACCAAGTCGTTTTCTGTTTGTTTTCTTTTGTTTCTTTTTTCTTTTTCATATGACTATGATTCAATTATGAATCATTCCTCCTTTTCTTTTATATTACATCTATATAAATTTTATAAATGCCTGAAATTCGTGGCCGCGGCTTTTCATAAAAGGAGAAAAGCTATAGCCTCATATATCAATATTTTTTTAATTAATGATTTATACTTTTCTCCAATTCCTGTTTACGCGAGTGTTAACGGCACATTCGGTGCCTACGGAGCAAGCACTACACGAAAAGAATTGTACGTGTCCACATCGCCTGGACCGAAGCCGAATGCAAATGCACCAGATTCAGTGGCATTGTACCAATAGCCCCCGCGTACGAACCAAGGAAAATAAAAATCAGCAAAGAGAGCGAGATCTCCATACCAACTTGATTTTTGCCTAGTTGTACCATCTGGATCTTTTTCACTTCCAAATGGGCCCATCTCTCCAGTTGCATCTCCTAAAATTCTATTATTATATTGTGTTTTAGAAATTGATGTATATTTATCCCAATATTTTGTATAAGTACTATTAGTAAAGAAGTCTTGATATATACTAGTTATTTCGCTTTTTCCCCCTACTGTTGTTGCACCAGTAGTATAGCCTGCTACATATTCCCAGGCACCTCCTGCCATATCATAAATTCCACTTCTATTTCCTGTAGTTGATGCTACACCTGAGTTAGCATTTAAATAATTTACAGTATAGGTTCCATCTACTCCTAAAGAAGTTGATTCATGTCTATTAGTATCGGTACTTGAACTAGTTGGACCAGTTGTTGGCTCAGTAGTTGATGCATAACCGGTAATATATGCTTCATTATTATTTATTCTGATACTAGCTTTACTACCATATACTGAATGTTGTAAGTATGCTACCGCTCCCCACTCTGTATTCTTCATCATATGTGAATCTAAATTTCTTTGATAATCATAACTATTTTTAAAAGCATTACCTACAGTTATATTTCGCCAACTATATACATTTGGTTTTATTATTATCTTACTTGTATCTACACTGTTTACTTGGGCGGCACTAGTACTTGTAGCTTTATCATATCCAGTTTCAAACTTTCCTACCCAGAAACCATTTGAATCAAAACTAGTAAATGCTGGATGAGTTAACCATGAGTCCTTAGTAGTTCCATTTGATGGAGTTGTATCTTTATTCTCAAATACTACATTTATGGTTTGAACTTTGTTTTCGATACTAGTTAGGCTTGTATAATTACCTTCATCAAATATTTGGTATTTGAACCTAGGTATCCATACAAAGTATGACTCAATATTATCTTCTGGTATTGTTTCTCCATTATTATAAGTTTTTGTTTCATCTTTTAATATTATGGCATTGGCCCATTCTTTATTTTCATACTTGTACCATTCTTTACTTATGTCTGCCTTAGTTACTGTTCCATCACCAGCTATTTTTATTGGTATTAAATTACCCTTTAATACTGGGTCTGTTCCATTTAATATTGTTTCTTTATATGCAGTTGTTTCTTTTTCTATATCCACATTTGAATATACATTTACTGTTGCTTTAAACGTTTTATCATTATATGGATATACTTGATTACCACTATTATCTTTTGTTGGTGAAAAGTCTGTAGCCTCATCTATCCATATTCTTAATCTAAAACTCTTTTCATAATTAGTAGTATTTGCTTTTATTGTTGATTGGTATAAAGTCTTTTCTATATTACCATTTACTTCTACCTTTGTATCAGCTAATTGATTATACTTAGTTGGTGCTACTAATACTCTTTCCGTTGTATCTGTAGTATCAGTTAAATATACTTTTACTACACTAGAATCTAGTGTTGAATCGCTACTCTTTCTTAATGTTACTTCATATGGCATAATAGTATCTCCAGTATTTGTTGCCTGTACTTTAAAATCAAAAATATTATTATTACCTTCTAATAGTTTTCCTTGACTATCTGATATTGGAAAGGCATTAGTCATAGTTATACCATTTCCTCCACCACTATTTTCTGTATATATAAATTTTAATGTTCCTGTAGTTACTGTATTATCTGTAGTTCCTAATTTTGTATAAGTAAATACTGCATAAGTTACTCCCGTAGTTATTAATAGTAGGCTAGCTATTCCAAGTAAAGATACTATTATTTGTCTACTCTTATTACTCATCATATCACTCCCGTTTATTATTACTACTTTAGTCTACCATAATTTATTTACTTTATCAATTGTATTACTTAATAAAATTTAAAAAAAGAGTTTTACATACTAGTAAAACTCTTAATTAGTTATTTACTTTTTGCAGCTTTGAATAACCTATGCCACATCTTATCAGTAGAATAATTTAAAATACCTACTTTATATATTCTTAAACCATACTTAATAGCTATAAAAATAAATACTATTAGGGCTATAATTGATATTAAAACATCTATTACTGTTATTTGGCCTATTACTAATAAAGCTGGTGCTAATAAACAAGATATAAATGGTAAATAAGATAATATTCTAATAATAGTAGAGCCCTCAAACATACCTGCCATAATAGCTAAGTAGTATGATAATAAACATACTAGCATGATTGGCGTTTGTATTTGTTGAAAATCCTCTACATTTACAGTCATAGATGCTAATATTCCAGCAACTAATGAATATGCTAAGAAAGATAAAACCATTAGTATTAAAGTAAGTGGTATAATATAATACATTTTATCCATTAAACCACTAGTTGATAGAGTCTGCCATACTTCTCCTATACTATCAGTAATACTATTAGCACTACTAGTTATACCTATACTATTTCTTATTAATAATCCAATAAACGCATATAAGAATAATAATATTCCTTGACCTATAACGAATATATTAGAAGCTAATATCTTAGAAAAGAAATGAGTTTTGGGGCTTACATTAGATATAATTATTTCCATACTTCTAGTAGATTTTTCTTCATTTATTTCAGAACCTAACATCTGTACTAAAAATACTACTAACATAAAGAAAGGTAAGATTACAGTTGGAAATACTGTACCCATTATCATAGCCATACTTTCTTCTTCACTCTTAGCTTCTTCATCTAATATAACTCTATCTATAGGTATAGATGAAGTGATTCTATTTAATTCACTAAAGTCAATAGTAGTTAAATTCATAGCTACCTCTGTTTTAGTAGATGTTAGTGCCTGTACTAAAGTTTGATAATACATAGTATCTATCTTCTCTTTTGACATAATAGTAGCTTTAATATAAGCACTGTCATCTTCATCAAAGATGATTGCTATCTTATTGGAATCATTTATTTCTTTCTTCAAATCTTCTTCACTTTTAGTAGTTATTTCTACTTTAGTTTTATAATCATTTCCTAAAAGTGTATTAGTACTATTTAAATTCTTTTCAAATATATCGCCTACTAAATTAGATTTATCTAATACAATTACATTTACTGTATCATTAAAATCTCCACCAAAAAAGTGTATGATATTATCCATATTTATTAAACAAGTTATTACGATTAATAGAATAATATTAGCTATTAAAAACCATTTAGTTTTTACCTTTTTCTTTAGTGATACTCCTACTAAATACCAAAATTTACTATTCATACTTCTCACCTACTTTAGAGATAAATATTTCGTTTAGAGTTGGTTCTTCTACCACAAACTTAGTTATCTTATTCTTAGAAATAGATTCAAATACAGAGTCAACAACTTCTTCATCTTTAATTTTAACTTCGTATTCATTAGCTAATTTTTCTACTTTTATTACACCGTCTATTGATTTTATTTTTTCTATATCAATATCACCTATAATATGGATATTCTTTTTACGATATTCTTTCTTAATATCTTTTAAATACCCTTCTAATACTACTTTACCTTTTACTAGAATTATTAATTTTTCACAAAACATTTCTATATGTTCCATTTGATGTGATGAAAAGATAATAGAGCATCCTTTTTTCTGTAGTTCATAGATTGCTTGTTTAAACATTTCTACATTTATTGGATCTAAGCCAGTAAATGGTTCATCTAATATTAATAGTTTTGGTTCATTTATTACTGCTGAAATAAACTGTATTTTCTGTTGATTACCTTTAGATAATTCTTTTATTTTTCTATTTTTATATTCTTCTATTTTGAACTTTTTTAACCATTCATCAAGTCTTTCTAATACTACCTCTTCTCTCATACCTTTTAATATGCCATAATATACTATCTGATCTTTTACAGTCATTTTAGTAAGTAGGCTTCTTTCTTCAGTAACGAAACCAATTTTATCAGTAACAGTATAATCTATTTTTTTATCATCTAAAGTTACTGTACCATTATCTGCTTCTAACAAGCCCATAATAATACGAAAGGTAGTAGTTTTACCTGCACCATTAGCTCCTAATAATCCAAATATTTCCCCATCTTTAACGGTAAATGATAAATTATCTACAGCTAAGTTACTTCCATATGATTTTGAGATATTTTTTACTTTTAGCATTTTGTCACCCCACAATATAAAACATTGCTTAAGCAATGTTTACTTTTACTTACAAGTTGCTCCTATACTTTCGTATACAGCTTGAATATCAGCAAGTTTAACCTTACCATCTTTGATTAAACTACTATTATTACTGTCAATTTCAATTAACTTATCTGTATCAATTTTACTGTAATCAATAGTTACTACACTAGTCATTGTGTCATCTTTTACTGTTACATCATAATCATAATATTTAACATCTTTGTATGGTGAATATATTGATTCTACTTGGGTTTTATAGGCTTCTAAATATGATTCTTGGTTGCTGATAACTTTTTCTGTTGATTTTACAGTAGTAACATAATCTCCTTTATAGTTTACTTCATAACGTAAGTCAGCTTTAACACCATCTGTGATAGTAGTTGTGTTAGTACATGTTAGTTTTTTCTCACTTTCGTTAGATTTTGATTCACATCCAGCTAATGTGAATACTCCTACAGTAATTAGTAATAAACTTAAAAATTTTTTCATTCCTCTCACCTTTCTTTTTTAAGCTTTTTTTGCTTATCTTGATGCATTACTATTTAATTCTATCATACTATTTTATGTTTGATAAGACTAATTTTTGGTAAAAAGAAAAAAGATACTCATTACTTGAGTATCCATCTATATTTCTAGGTCTGATAGCTTAGTTTGAAAGCAATTAAGTTTTTCCTCAATTTTACTATCAGGTGCTTTTTCTAGGGTATACCAACCATTTTTAAACATCAGGTTGTATATGTCACGTGCCATATCTTTAGTATCTTCAAACATTGAAAAATAATTTTCATATAAATCATCATTACTAGCTTCACTTAGAGCTATAGAATAATCGTTAGATAAATTTTTTTCTAATTCTAAGATGCTGTTTAAATAATCTCTATCATTCATTTCAATACCTGTAGGTACTTCTGTTTTTCTATTTCCCACTTTATTCTCCTTCATCATATTCCTCCTCATCATATTCTACTTCTAAATAGGCATCACCATTTAAAATTGAAACCAAATATAATAAGTGATTATAGTGCATATTTTGTGCACTTTCTAGTAGTTCTTTTATTTCAGGCTGTTTGATATTAGATATATAACTGTTTATTTGCTTATATGCTGTATAATTCCATTCAAACATATCAGAAATATAAGATAAATCTTTAGTTGATATCATTTGTGGTACTGTATCCATAATTTTTTTCCTCCCAATATTATATTGAGATAATTTGGTTACTATTATTCACAATTTATTTATTATTTTAAATATATAGATAAACTCAAAAAAATAACTGAATTTATTATTTTTAATAAATCAGTTATTCAACTATTGGTTAGATTTAATTTTTATAACGATAACTCTTTTAATCTTAATAATTCTACTACTGCTCCTGCTCTACCTGTTACTCCTAGTTTTTGAATTACGTTTGAAATATGATTTCTTACGGTTTTTTCACTAATATTTAGTTTACTAGCTATTTCTTTAGTAGTTTTATTTAAAACTAATAAAGAGAAAACTTCATATTCTCTTTTGGTTAAGATACCTGTATTCACATTTTCACTCCTTCTATTTAATACACATTATTACTCATATTATTTTATGTAATTAGCTATTAAATAGATAGTGAATCTGCCTACTTTTCAAATTTTACAGTTACATATACTTTATCCTGAAATTCTTCTTGAATAGCCTTCATTATTTGATTGGCTAAATTACTATCATGTTCTTTTTTTACAGCCACTACTTTTACTTCACTGTTATCGATTTTAACAAAGCTATCTAGGCTAAAATTCTTTTTTATTTTTTCTTCTAGGGCTTCTTCTTTTCCTTTTATGTCTGTTAAGTATTTAATCTGTTCATAAGCATTATTTTTTTCTTCAGTAGTTGCTTTATCATTGGTTAGTGTTCCTTTTAAATCTGATACCATTTCTTCTCTTTCCTGCTCTAAATTTACTCTCATAGAAACAAGGGCTTCACTTTCTTTTATTGTAACAGTAGGTTCTTCTTCCTTATTTACTTTATCTTCTTTATCTGTATAGCTACTATTATTAGTAAGTAATAATTCATTTGGCATAGTGATGTAGTAAACACTTAATACTAGTATTAGACTAAATAATGTTAAAAACCATAGACTTTGTTTATTTATCATATCTATTTCTCCTCTTTTCTAATACATTGTATGAGAGCGTTATAAATTTATGCGAAAAAAAAGAGCATTAATTATGCTCTTGATGCGTATTTACCATCTTTAGTAGTAACTAAGATTGTTTCACCTTCACCTATAAATAAAGGTACTTTAATAGTCATACCATTTTCTAGAGTAGCATCTTTCATTGCTCCAGTAGATGTATTACCTTTAACAGCAGGTTCAGAATGAGTAATAACATACTCAATTTTATCAGGAAGTGATATTCCTAGTACTTCACCTTCATAGAAAGTAATATTAACCATTAAATTTTCTTTTAAGAATTTGGCATCATCTCCAAGAGAAGATTTGTTTAACTCTATTTGATCGTAAGTTTCCATATTCATAAAATAGTAAACTCCACTCATTTCATATAGGTATTGCATATCTCTCTTTTCAATACGAGCTGCTTCTACTTTAGTACCGGCATTAAATCTTTCTTCAATAATAGAACCAGTTCTTAAGTTTTTTAATTTAGCAGTAACGAAAGCTGCACCTTTACCTGGCTTTACATGACCTGTTTCTAATACTGTAAAAAGATTACCATCCATTTGAATTGTCATACCGGCTTTTAAATCATTTGTATTAATCATTGTGATCCTCCTTTAGAAAATAATAGGAGAATCATGTTCTCCCTATATTTTATCTTACTATTTCTTTTCTTTATGTGTTGTATGCTTTTGGCATCTTGGGCAGTATTTACTTATTTCAAGTCTGTCTGTCGTATTTTTTACATTCTTACTAACTCTATAATTTTCTTCATTACACTCTGTACAAACTAGAGTTTTATTTTGTCTATTTCCAACTTTTGCCATTATATCCCTCCTCGTTTCCTATATGTATTATACATTAGTATAGAGAAAAATGCAAAATCTTTTTTTACTTGTTTTAATTTTTTATACTTTTTACATAGTTTTACAGTTAATTATTAGTATTATTTTTCATTTCAAAATACTTGTTTGATACAAATCTAGCTATTCTACGATTAACATAACTATGAAAATTAATATCTGTATTAGGATCTTCTACATCAGGAGATGTTACTGTAATAGTCATTTCTGGGTTTTCAAATGGAGCATAACCAACAAAGGCATTACTTACTGTTTCAGTATCTATTTTTCCATCATTATCAGTATCAATAAAGCTTTCACTTGTTCCTGTTTTACCTGCAGGATTAGGACTATCTCCCATAACATTTTTACCTAAGCCAATAGTCATAACTGCTTTAAATCCTTCTTGAATACGAGCTAAATATTCAGGCTTAGTAGTTACAGTATTTAGAATAATTGGTTCTACTTTGTAAGCAAGTTTGCCTAGATTATTACCTTTAGTAGATTCATATACTTCTTTTAATAACTGGGGTTTATATCTTTTACCATTAGAAGCTATTGTGGTTATATATTGAGATAATTGAATTGGAGTATAAGTATCATACTGTCCAATAGAGTAATTAAGGAGTAAGTCTGGGGCTTTATTAGTACCAATATAACCTAAGCTTTCTACTGGTAAGTCTATTTCTGTTTTTACTCCTAGACCAAATTCATTAAAGGTTTTACGATAAATATTAAAAGCATTTTCATCTATATTTAGAGGTCCATTATAAGTATAATTAGATTTACCTACTCTCATAGCTATTTTAAACTGATATACATTTGATGATTCGGCTAACGCAATTATATCATTTAATCTACCTACCCTATGAGATGAACATTTCTTTGGCTTATTTTTTATTTTTATACATTCATCAGTCATTACTTCTCCTATTTTTAATACCTCAGTATTGTATCCAACTAACATAGATGCTCCTTTTACTACTGAACCTGGAGCCATTGGATCAGTTAGAGCATAAGGAGTAATATCATAGCTTTTATAACTATTATCACTTTTATATAGATTACGTCCTGACATAGCTAATATTTCTCCTGTTGTTGGGCTAGTGATTATAACATAGGTTTTATTTAAATATTTAGTATTAGCTTCACTCTTAGCTCTAATTAACTGTTCTTCAATAATATTATCTATTTCCTTTACTAAATTAATATCTATACTTAAAACAATATCATTACCACGTTTAGCATCACTTATCTTTTCTAATGTATTATTAGATTTTTTTATATATTTAGCTTTAGTCCCTTTTAATATATCTTCATACTGTTTTTCAATGTTACTGATACCTACCTTATCAGTTAGAGAATATCCTTTATTTAGATAAGCATTTTTATTTTCTTTAGGTATACTACCTACACTACCTAGTATACTCTTTAGAGTATCTCCATATAAATACTTTCTTTTCCAAGTTACTTTAGTATTGATTCCATTATAGGTTTCACTATTTTCAGAAAAGTAAGAAAATTCTTCATCTGTAGCATTACTTTTAATTACTTTTTCTTCATAAGAATACCCATGATTCATTAGATAATATAAGTAGGCAGCCTTTTTATCAAGTTCAGTATAATTTTCTAAATCCTTATCAGTAATTCGATCTAATTTTAAATTTTCTATATCACTAGTAGATAAGATTCTACGTTTTAACTTTTCATATTCTTCTTTAGTTATTCTATTTCTTGCTTCTATATTATTATTTGCTAACCAGAATTCTTTTAAATTACGAGTAGTTAGTTTAGTAGTATCTATATCTAGATGTTCTAGTATTTTATATATTAATGATATTTCTTCACTGATAGAGATATTCTTTGGCTTTTGATAATAGATTATTGGAACTGAAGCATTATCTACTAATAGATTATAATTTCTATCATATATCCTACCACGTGGAGCTGTTTCTCCTTCTATTATTACCTCAGTTAATGATACTAGTTTTTTACTATAATATTCATTTTGAAAATAAATAATCTTAACTAAAGATATAGTTAAAAAGAAAAAACTAATTATTATTAAAGTAGCTATTATATAGATTCTTTTCTCCATTTCTTTTTTTCTTTTTTTCATAGATTTCACCATTATTAGTGTGTGAATTTTTACTATAAAAATTACATATATTTTAAAGGGAGGAAAAATGAAAAAATTAATAGCACTTTATGTGCAGAATATGACTATTAATGATGCTAAAAGATTTTTAGAAAAGAATCAGATAAAAGCATCAGATCATGACTTGGAAATAATACTTGATTATAGCAAAAAGTATTGGGAACAGATATATGAAGGTGATACTTCTATTTTTGAAAAAATAAAAAAAGATATAGCTCCTGATACTTATCAAACAATGATTAATTTGTATGAACAGTATAAAGGATATATATCTTAGTTAGGGCTTCTTAGGAAGCTTTTCTTATATCTTCTAGTAGATTATTATTCATTTTATTTTCTCTTAGCATTTCTATTTCATATTTATATGGTGGATATTCTTTATCTACATATGGCGTTTCAAGTATTTTAGGTATTTTAGATAGTTTAGGATTATGAACAATACTATTTAGAGTTTCAAAACCAATAGTACCTAATCCTATATTTTCATGTCTATCTTTATGAGATGCAATTTGGTTTTTACTATCGTTTATATGAATGCACATTACTTTATCTAGACCTATTTTGTTATCAATTATAGTTAGTAATTCATCAAACTTAGTAAGATCATAACCAGCATCATTTAAGTGACACGTATCTAGGCATATTCCTATTCTTTCTTTATTAGTAATACCATCTATTATTTTTTCTAATTCATCAATATTACTGCCTATTTCGGAACCTTTACCAGCCATTGTTTCTAGTAAAATCTTAACATTATTTTGAGATAAATCAAATACTTTGTTTAGACCAAATATAATATTTTCAATTCCCTTATCTATTCCTAGTCCTACATGACTACCAGGATGAAGGACAACTTTATCTATTCCTAGTTCATTACATCTAGCTAATTCTTCAACAAGAAAATGAATACTAAAATCTATATTATTGATATTAGCAAGGTTAATGATATATGGGGCATGAACAATTACTTGACTATAATCAATATTATTTTCAGCCATTAGTTTAACTGCTTCTTTAGTTTTTTCTATATCTATTTTAGAACGATTAGTGTTTTGTGGAGCACCAGTATAAAACATGAAGGTAGTAGCATTATAACTAATAGCTTCTTTAGTACTTTTAACTAATTGATCTTTTTTATCAAAAGATACATGAGAACCAATTAATAACATATTTTCCTCCTATGATGCACAGGTATTGCTACTATATATAGTAGCAATCCAATCTATTCTATTACCGTTAGTATCGGTTGGTTGAAGATTTTCTAAGCCTTTGATAGTTGACAAAACAGCTTTTTTACCAGATGGGGTTCCACATAGAGACTGAATAGTTACTTCCATTTTATTCTTAGCATCTGATATTACTTCACTACGATTTACATCATCAATATTCATTAGTGGAATAGCATGACGATCTTTGTCCTGCCCAGCTACAAGATATGTATATTCAATATTATTAGGAGTTCCAGTATTTACAACTGCTACATAACTTTTACTTTTTACCCACTCACTGTCAAAGGAAGATGAAAATTTACCTTTATCAAGTGGTATTGATTCTAATGAAACGATTAAAACTTGATTAAAATCTATTGGTGCCGTATAATCTTCTGCTGCTATTCCTTTACGAACTGCATCTACATATTCAGATAAAACATCGGCGAAGGCTTCTCTTTTAGATGAATCTATATAATTAGAAGCTGCTGGAATAGCTATAGTTAAAACAATACTTAATATTACTACTACGCCTAATAATTCTACTAGTGTAAAGCCTTTTCTATTCATGTTCTCACATCCCTATGTTAATAATATCATAAATTTTATAAAAGTACAAAAGAAAAACCCAACTTTGTGGGTTTCTTTTTATTTAGCTACTTCTTTTACAGTGATGACATTCTGTTCAGTGCTACTAGCTTTTTCTAATCTACCGTTAGTTGCTACTTTAAAATAAGTTGGTGTTGATGAAGTAGTATCATATATTTTTTCAAAACCATTGCTGTCTAGACGAATTACATCTGATGCTTTTAGACTTTTTTCATCTATTATTTCAAGATTTTTATTTGAACCAGTTACATATTTACCATCTGATGCTGTTACATAATAATCGTATTTTGGTGAATCTGCTGATCCTGTATTTACTATTATTACATAAGAATTATCTAACTTCCATGGTAAGTCATATGAACTATTTACTCCACCTTTTTCAATAGCGATACTTAATACGCTAAATGGTACTACTGTTGCATCGTTAGTATCGATTGGATAACTATATTCATCTCCTAATGTTGCTCCTTTTCTTGCAGCATCTATAAATTGAATTAAGTTATCTTTATATCCATTCTTTCTTGATTTAGTTATATATTGAGATACAGCTGGGATAGCTATTCCTAATACTACAGCTAAAATTACGATTACAGCTAGTAATTCAATTAATGTGAACCCTTTCTTATTTAATTTCTTCATAATAACTATTCTCCTCTCTATTATTATATTTTAATTTTACTACTAATAATTTTTAATTGTCAACAAAGGGCAATACTTTTAAAAATTATTGTCACTAGTTTACATTTAGTTACTACAAGTTCTAATTCCACCAGTTACACCAGTGATACTACGAATATCGCTATCAGTTGGCACTGTAAAGTTTTTAACTACATAGCTTAATTTGCCATCTTCATCAAGTTTTTTCTTTTCTGTTAGGCGAATTCCTCTATTCTTACCGTTTTCACCAGCTACAAGATTAACATAGTAGACTAGTTCTTCGTCTTTATGGACCACAATCACAAAGGAATCAGTTTCGCTATATTCATTTCCATCAGGATCTTTAGTTAGGTCCTGATTATCAACACATGATAGGTTGATTCTTACTATTTCACCAGCTACTGGTTTACTGATTGTGTTAGCTAATTCTGTTTTGGCTTGGGTTAAAAACTTTTTAGCATCTGATATATAAGTTTCTTTTTTGCTTTTTTCTAAGCTAGATACTATATTTGGTATAGCTATTCCCATAATAATAGAGAGAATTACCAATACTGCTAAAAGTTCTATTAATGTAAATCCACGTTTATTCATATTTTTTCTCCTTTTTTGAATTGATTTTTATTTAACTTATAACGTATGGGTCAGAACTTGTCCCAGTTCCCGTTACCAGCATGTCAGCATTCAGGCTCAAAACTGCACGAAGGCGATTAGTAACATTAACATTGTCGTTATTGATGTTACCTGACGTATTTACGCGCCATACAGTCGAACCCAAGAAGCCGGCCGGGCTCATTGTCCACCAATTAATAGCTGAATTATATAAATAATATTTACTATTATCTTTTCCATAATAACCACCTGCATGTACTACTTCATCATAACTTAATAATCCCACACTGGCATTGACTGGTCCTTTTCCATTTCCATCGGTTGTACATTTAAAATCTGGCGTATAACTTGAGTATAATGTCATTGTTGCACTTCCCGATGTCCAACTTGAATCACATTTAGCTTTTGCTTGTTCACAATAATAATTGCCACTAGCTACATTTTTAACTAAGTCTGCTTTACTTCCGATATTCGTTTGATACCAGCTTTCAAGTTGAGTCTTAGCTTCACTATTTGAATAATACATATAAGTATAGTTTTTATAATTTGGATTAAATGCAATATTAGCATTACTATTGATTCCATCTTGCATTACGATTCTTATTGTTCCATCTTCATTTACTCTTACTATTCTCCATGTTTGACCAGCAAACTTTACATAGTTATTAGTAACATTTCCTCTAAAGTAATATGTTGGATTTCCTGTATTAGTAGCAGTCGATTTATATAATCCACTTGCATCACTTGTATTATTACTTGATGTAGTAAGTGTTGGATTAGCTGTAATTATTGTATTTTTCATTATTTCATCTTTTAATGGTACTGCCTGTTTTACTTTAATATTAATTTTGTATTCTTTAGTTACTGTTTGATCTGTACTAGTAATAGTTACTTTATAGATATTATTACCACCTACTAGACTTACTTCACTATTATTTGATATTACTTGATTATCTTTTTCTATCTTTACATTAGCTAATGAATACTTAGGTACTATATTTAACTTAGTAGTAGTTTCACTATCTAACTCTACTTCATAGTTCCAGTCTTTTCCTTCTACTTTAGTTAAACTGGTATCTCCTATAGTTATATCTTTTATATCAGTATTACTTCTTAATACTTGTTCTTCAGCTGATATTACTTTAGCATTTGAATATACATTTACTGTTGCTGTAAAGGTTTGTCCTCCTATAACGCTTAAATCTGCATTTTCATCTAACCACATTTTTAATCTAAATGTCTTTAAATAATTATTAGTATTTCCTGCTACTTCTCCTTTATAGATACTCTTTTCTACATTATTTCCAACATCAGTAGTAGTTTGTACTAATTTACTATATAGTGTTGGTGTTAGTAATTCTGTTTGATCTATCCCATCTTGAAGATATACTTTTATATTATCTTCTCCCATAGTAGAAGTAGCTTTCTTTCTTAGTGTTACTTCATATGGTATTACTTCACTTCCAGTATTTGTTCCTTCTACTTTGAAATCAAATACATTATTATCTCCTACTAATTCTTTACCCTTAGTATCTGATATTGGTTCTGCTTCAGTTATACTTATTCCATTACCATTAGTATTATTTTCTGTATACAAGAACTTTAATGTACCAGTAGTTATGATATTATCTGTAGTTCCTTCCTTTGTATAAGTAAATACTGCATAGGTTACTCCTATAGTTATTAAAAATAAACTTACTATTCCTAGTAATGATACTATTAGTTGCCTCCTATTAGTCTTCATCTATAAATACTCCCTTCTATTTTCTACATTACCAGTATAATTCATTAGTAAAATAGCAGTCAAGAAAAAATGTATAAAAAAAGAAGAAGCTTTTTTATTTAGAAGCTACTTCTTTTACAGTTATTGTTCCATTAGAATCAGATGTTAGTCTACCAGTTGATGCGTTAACAGTAAATTTATTACCAACTGCTATAGTACTGAATCCATTATTATCTAGACGAATTACATCTGCTGCTTTTAAATTCTTTTCATTAATAATTTCAAGATTTTTATTTGAACCAGTTACATATTTACCATCTGATGCTGTTACATAATAATCGTATTTTGGTGAATCTGCTGATCCTGTATTTACTATTATTACATAAGAATTATCTAACTTCCATGGTAAGTCATATGAACTATTTACTCCACCTTTTTCAATAGCGATACTTAATACGCTAAATGGTACTACTGTTGCATCGTTAGTATCGATTGGATAACTATATTCATCTCCTAATGTTGCTCCTTTTCTTGCAGCATCTATAAATTGAATTAAGTTATCTTTATATCCATTCTTTCTTGATTTAGTTATATATTGAGATACAGCTGGGATAGCTATTCCTAATACTACAGCTAAAATTACGATTACAGCTAGTAATTCAATTAATGTGAACCCTTTCTTATTTAATTTCTTCATAATAACTATTCTCCTCTCTTTATTATCAATCTAATTGTACAAGAGGAGAATAGTTTTGTCAATTATATTAGAAATTTTATTTAGAAAGATTTTACTCAACTTCTTCAAACTGAGAGTTATATAAATCAGCATAGAAGCCATTTTTTCTCATCAATTGATTATGATTACCCATTTCAATAATATTTCCCTCTTTCATTACTAATATTAAATCAGCATTTTTGATAGTTGATAATCTATGGGCAATTATAAATGATGTTTTCCCTTCAGTTAATTTATCCATGGCTTTTTGAACTAATTCCTCAGTTCTAGTATCAACATTAGATGTTGCTTCATCTAAAATTAAGAATGGAGCTTTTTCTATCATACCACGGGCTATAGTTAATAGCTGTTTCTGTCCCTGACTGATAGTATCACTGTCTAGAATTTCTGAATGGATACCACCTGGTAAGGTTTTAATAAAATGATCTATTCCTACTACTTTGCATGATTCCCATACTTCTTTTTCGGTTACATTTTCATTATTAAACTTAATATTTTCTAAAATACTTCCCTCAAATAACCAGGTATCCTGTAGTACCATACAGAAAAGGTCATGAATATTTTCCCTAGTTAATTCTTTAGTTGATACACCATCTATTAATATTTCGCCATCATTTATTTCATAGAATTTCATTAATAGATTTACCATTGTGGTTTTACCAGCACCAGTAGGACCAACAATAGCTATTTTTTGTCCTGGTTTTACATGAACACTAAAATCTTTAATAATAGTTCTAGTATCATCATAGCCAAACTTAACGTGTTTAAATTCTATTTCACCCTTTACTTTGGTTTTTTCTAACTTTTTAGTTATATGATTTTGATTAGACATTTCTTTTTCATCTAAAAATTCAAATACCCTTTCACTAGCTGCAGCAGTAGACTGTAAGTATGTCATAGCTTGAGCAATTTGAGTAAGAGGATTAGTAAATAAACGTACATAAATAATAAAAGCAACTATTACTCCAAATGATATTTGATTATTTATTACTAATAATGCTCCAACAATGCAAACTGCTAGGTAGCCAAAGTTTCCAATAAAGCCCATAATCGGTTGCATAAGTCCTGATAAAAATTGACTCTTACGATTAGAATTATATAATTTTTTATTTAACATAGAAAAATGTTCTATAGCTTCATTACTACCATTATAAGCTTTAACTACATTGTGGCCTGAATACATTTCTTCAATATAACCATTTAAATCACCAAGTTCTGCTTGCTTTTCAGTAAAGTACTTTTGCGATTTTCCTAGTATTATAAACATTATAGAAAAACCAATTAAGCTAGATAATATAGCAGTAATTGCCATAATCCAGTTAGTTACAAACATCATTATTACTGAACCAATAAATAATGTAGAACTACTTACTAAGCTAGCTAAACTTTGATTTAAGTTTTGACTAATAGTATCAACATCATTAGTTACTCTTGATAAAATATCTCCAGTTTCATGGGTATCAAAATACTTAAGTGGTAATTTATTAATTTTAGTACTTATCTTACTTCTTAGCTTTTTAGCAAAATTATTAGAAACTGTAGTCATTGAGAAGTTTTGAATAAAACTAAATATTGCGCTTATTACATATAATGATGCTAGTAAAAATACATATTTATATACTTTATTCATATCTATTTTAGGCTCTACTAATTTATAAATAGAGGCAGGTAATTTATCTAATTCATTTAGTACTTGAGAATCTTTTTTATCACTAATTGAAGACATTAAAGTAATAAATTCTAGTTGGTCTTTACTGGTAATTGTTTGATTATCTATTTTAATGTCATCAAACATTTCTAATAGAATATTAGGAGGAAGATTAGTTATCTGTTTTATATATTCTTTACTATTAGTATTAGTTAGAAAATCCTGTAAGGCTAGTTTATCAGTAGTACTTATGTCGGGATTAGTTAGTATATTTTTTATTTTTACTTCTAATTTATCTTCAGTAAAATTACTTGAAATAGTTTTAGTTACCTCTTCTAATTTTTCAGTATTTGGTTTTAATCCTTCAGTTATTATATCAGTAAAATCTGATAGTTTATTAGGAGCAATTAGGGCTAATATTGCGCTAGCCATAGCTAATACTAGTGCCATAATTACTATATATTTCCAAGGATTTAGATGTTTTATTAAACGTTTCATAGAACCAAAGAAGTCTTTTGATTTTTCATTAGTTCTAGGTCCATGTGGTCTAGGCATTTTCTAATTCCTCCTTTGACAACTGAGATAAGGCAATTTCTTTATAAACTTCACAGTTTTTTAATAACTCTTTATGTGTTCCCATTCCTACACATTCTCCCTTATCTAGTACGATTATTTTATCTGCATTTATGATAGTACCAATTCTTTGAGCAACTATCATACTTGTTGCATCTTTGGTATACTTTTTTAACTCTTTTCTTAAAACGGCATCTGTTTTATAGTCAAGGGCTGAAAATGAATCATCAAATATATATATTTCTGGATTTCTAGCTATGGCACGAGCTATTGCTAAACGTTGTTTTTGCCCACCTGATATATTAGTTCCGCCTCTTGCAATATGGCTATCATACTTATCTTCCATAGCTTCAACAAATTCCCTACCTTGGGCTACTTTAATAGCTTCTTTTAATTCTTTAGTAGTTGGTTCTTTGATAGCTTCTCCATAAGCAACATTTTCTAATACACTACCAGTAAACATTACGGCTTTTTGAGGAACATATCCCATTTTATTATGTAGTGCTTCACTAGTATATTCTTTAACATTAACACCATCTACTAGTACTTCTCCATCAGTAGCATCATAGAAACGTGGAACTAAGTTAATTAGAGTTGATTTACCACTACCAGTAGAACCAATAAAAGCTATAGTTTCTCCCTTATTTACTTTGAATGATATATTTTTTAATAGATATTCATCAGCATCTGGATATTTAAATGACACATTTTTAAATTCTACTGTTCCAGTTTCCTTAGTTTTACCATCAAATGTTCCATCTTTAATAGTTATATCTTCATCTAAGATGGCATTAATTCTTTTAGCTGAAACACTAGCCCTTGGTAGAATCATGAAAATCATAGCTAGCATTAAAAATGACATAATTACTTGCATTCCATAACTAGTAAATACTACCATATTACTAAATATTAATAATTTATCACCCAACATAGCTTTTTCTATTAAAAGTGCGCCTATAAAGTAGATACCTAAAGTTAGTCCATTCATAACGATATTCATAACTGGCATTAATACCGCAAAACATCTTTGATTAAATAGTTGCATATTAGTTAAATCTGTATTTACTTTTTCAAAGCGTTTCTTCTGGTATTTTTCTGCATTAAAGGCACGTATAACACGAATACCTGATAAGTTTTCTCTAATAACACCATTAACACGATCTATTAGCTTTTGAACTTTCGCAAATCTAGGCATTACTATCATCATAATAATTCCAATAGTTACTAATAATACTACTACGCATACTCCTACTAACATACTCCATTCAATAGATTTATCAAGTATTTTAGTAATTGCCCATACAGCCATGATAGGAGCTTTTATTAATAACTGTAATCCCATACCAATAAACATTTCGACTTGAGTTACATCATTAGTAGTTCTAGTAATTAGACTACTAGTTGAGAATTTTTTAATTTCTTCTGTACCAAAGTTTTCTACTTTAGTAAATATCTTCTCTCTTAAATTCATAGAGAAACTTGAACTTACATGACTAATTAGATAGCCAACTACTATAGCAGACATTAAACTGCCTAAAGCACATGACAACATATATGAACCCTGTTTTAATATCTCAGCCATAGTACTTCCTTCTGTTTGTACTAATCTGGTTATAGTAGTCATATAATCTGGCATTTTTAGTTCTAGCCATACTTGAGATACTATTAACACAAAACTAATTAGTATAAATAAGTAATCTCTTTTATTAAAATCTTTTATTAATTTTATCATTTACCTCTTCCTTTCTTAAAGAATTATAATTTTCAATGTTCGTCTTCATTTTATTTAGTATTAATGTAAATTGAGTTATTTCTTCATTGGTTAAATTCTTAAGCATTATTCTCTCAACATTTTTTAATTCTTCTTTTTTTTCATTGTATACTTTCTTGGTGTTTGGATGAAGTATTATTTTTTTTATTCTGGCATCATTATTATCCGATATTCTTTCTATTAACTCATTTTTTTCCATTGTTTGTAGAACTCCTGATACTGTAGCTCTACGTAAATTTAAGACTTTTTCTAAATCCTTTTGGTATATTTCTTCATTTGGATGCTTTAACATATACTGAATTATCTGGATTTGAGTTGGAGTGGGCATAACTTTATGCTTTACTTTTTTAGGACTATCATCTTGAATAAAAGTTCTAAAAATAGTCTTTTCCAATGATTTTATTTGAAATAATAAATCTTTATCCGACACTATATCACCTACTTTTTAAATACCTAAATCATTTTATGCTATTTAAATATAATTGTCAATAGCCTAACAAAATAAAATAGTAAGTATAATTACTCACTATTTTAAAGCCGATATTATTTTATGTTTATATTTATTTATGTTGTCTAATTATTTTTTATTCATTTCTATTACTTCTTTAACTGGTTTATAAGAAGTTCTATAATTATCTAAAATGCCATATTCCTTGATGGCTTCTAAATGTTTTTTAGTAGGATAACCTTTATGATCTTTAAAGCCATACATAGGATACTTTTTATCAAGTTCAATCATCATTCTATCACGAGTAACTTTAGCTATAACGCTAGCAGCCGCTATTGAGATACTTTTAGCATCTCCTTTAATGATAGAGGTACTAGGCATAGATAATTTTTCTAATTTCATAGCATCTATTAAAACATGTTCTGGAGTGATTTTACTATTTTCTATAGCCTGGTACATGGCTAATTTAGTTGCTTCATAAATATTTACTTCATCTATTACTTTATTATCCATCATACCTATTCCAATACTTAAGGCATGATCCATAATATAGTCATAGTATTCATCTCTTTTTTTCTCTGTTAATTTTTTTGAATCAGTTAATCCTTCTAAGACAAAGTCTTTAGGTAAGATAACGCAGGCAGTAACTACTGGGCCAACTAGTGGTCCCCTTCCTACTTCATCTATACCGCCAATATAATTTATTCCTTTAGGCCATAATTCATTTTCATATTTATATAAATCTACTTTTTCCATTTTTACCTCTATTATTACTTTTTGAATATGGATAATCTTTTTTTCATGAATTCTTTTCTTTTTAATTTCCTATTTTCTCTTTCAACACACTTTATCCTTAAGATATATTCACTAGCATACATTTGATTGATAAATAATGAATCTATTGTTTTAGTGTATTCTTCTATACTTATACTTTTATCGCTATTTCTATATCTTATTTCGGCTAAATCTTGTTCTAATTTGGCATTATCAACTATTTTTTTTAAAATTTGTTTTTGTTCTTTAGTTGATGTTAATTTAGTAATATCTATACCGTATTCTTTTAAAAATTCAGCTAAAGATTCTTTTTTACTACTTTCCATTTTGTCCTCCTAATTGATTCTATCTAGTGTTATACAGCCAAAATTTCCCTCTTTTAAATCCCTTATAATAATATAATATACTTTTTGTAAATCGGCAATACCTCCTTTTTTTAAGGCACCACGTTTTATAGCTATTTTTTCTAGAGTTTCCTCTATGTTTTCAAAGTCTATATTATCTAGTTTATATCTCTCATATAATTTTTCTGGGTATAAATCATTCATAATTTTCAAAATAAATATAGCTAATTCCTGTTCATCTAGTATTTCTTCTTTAATAGATGATAGACTGGCTAGAATAGATGCTTGATACTGATTTTCTAGTTTTGGCCATAAGATACCTGGGGAGTCTAATAAGTCTATATCTTTATGTATACGAATCCATCCTAGGTTTTTAGTTACTCCCGGTTTATCACCGATTGATACTGCTTTTTTACCTACTAGGCGATTTATTAGAGTACTTTTACCAACGTTAGGAGCTCCTATTACTAAAGCACGAATATTTCTAGGTTTTAATCCTTTATTTTTTCTTTGTTCATTCATGCTCTTTAATAATGTCTCACTAGCAGTAATTATTTTATTTACGTTTTTACCGTTTACTAAATCAACTGGTATTACTGTATATCCTAGTTCTTTATAATTATCTAAAATTTTATCAGTTTCTACTTGATCACATAAATCGTATTTAGTAACTATTAGAATTCTTGGTTTATTTTTTACTAGATCATCAATATCAACAATTTTAGAACTAAGTGGCATTCTGGCATCTATCACTTCATAAATGATATCAATTAAATCTATTTTCTCCTTTATTTCTCTTCTAGTTTTAGCCATGTGTCCTGGGTACCAATTGATACTTGTTTTATTAAACACTTTATCTTGATTTTCGTTCATTTTAGTCACTTCCTTTTTTCATTTCTTTATTATTATATCATAAAAAAATTAGATTTTTGAATTAGCTCAAAATCTATTTTAATTTTAATAGTTTAGAGGTTCTAAAGAAAAAATTTCTTTATTTAATGATTTTGCATATTCTATTTCTTTTTTGGTTGATGTACCTATATAACCATCAACATTAACTACATTATTGCATCACTTATATCAATTTTTTTATAATGCAAATCTGCTAATAAAACTTGTTCTTCTTCATTAAATTTATCATTACTATAAACACATTGAATAACTATATATTTATTTTTAATTTCTAAATCTCTAGCAACTTCCATCATTTTATCTTTAAATTTCATACTACCACATATTGTTACTACTTTCATAAATTCCTCCTTCGATATTATTAACTTTAATTTTTCATTAGTTCTATATCATATTTCATAATTACTTCTAATTTATTATCTTCATAAACGATAACAGAGTCAAGATATTTGATGACAACTTTCCTACTTAATTCTTTGATTTTTTGGTCATCTAATTTCTTTAAATTTATTTGATTTAATACTTCTTCAAGTAAATTTTCTTTTCTAAAAGTATGCTTTGTACAAATCTTTTTACTTATGCTATTTCTACAATAATAGTATTCGTTCTTTTTACCTTTAACTAACATCATGGCACCATTACAATCAACGCATTTTAAGTATCCTGATAATATATCATTTTTATTAGTTTTTCTTCTTTGAATCTTTAATCTTTCTTGAACTTTTATAAAATTATCCTTATCAATAATTGCCTCATGATGATTCTCACATTTTATCCAATCTTCTTCTGGATTCTTAACTTCCTTATGTGTAATATGACTTTCGTTTCTTCGTCTTCCTTGAACTAAAGTGCCGGTATAGTTTTCATCTCTAAGTATTCTATTTATTATTTCATAATTCCATTTATTATCTTTTTTAAGTTTTGTATAGCCTAAACCATTATTTTTTTATATAATGCAGGTGTTAATGTTTCGCTTTTATTTAATTCATCTGCTATTTCAGATTTAGTCATGCCAAGCAAATACATATGAAATATTTTTCTAACAACATCTGCAGCTTCATTATCTATAACTAATTTATGAGTATCATTTGGATCTTTTTTATAACCATATATCACAGAAGCCCCTACAAAATTTCCATTTTCTTTACTTATCCTTAGAGATTTTTTAATTTTATTAGACGTATCATAAACTATATGATCATACATCATATTTTTTAATGGAACATCTAGTCTATCCATAATATTATTATGTTTCAAACTATCATACTCATCATTAATAGAAATAAATCTAACTTTTTTAGTTGGAAAATAGTGTTGTAAATAATGACCAACCATAATATAGTTCCTACCAAGTCTAGATAAATCTTTTACTACTATAGTATTAATTAAACCATCATCAATATCTTTTAAAAGTTGTTTAAAAGCAGGTCTATCAAAAGTTGTTCCACTATAACCATTATCAATGTACTTATCAATTACTTCTAATTTATTTTCTTTGCAATAAAAATCAGTCATTTTTATTTGATTATCTATACTATCAGATTTACTATAGCTTTCATCTCTAGAAAGTCTTATATAAGAACCAACTTTATAATTCACTATAGTCATTACTTTCTATTTTGGGTTGTTCATCAACATATTGATAATTCAGTGCATTGTCTTTAGAAATTGCAGATTTTTTTGTTTCCTTTTCATATAAATCTCTAGTTCCTTTTGCTACTCCTCCGCCTCTTTTGGCCACATTTAAATTTTCTTTTAATCCTTGTGGGTGTTCTTCTCTTGCTATGTCTCTTGTTGCAATCTCTCCTATGTTTGTAAGAGCAACTTCTATATCCGTCATATTGTCTCTTAACGACTCTTTTCGAAGACCTTTTAACTCTTTATATTCACTAGCTTTCATTCCAGACCAACCTTTGTAGATTTCGTTGGTTAGCATTGCATATTCCATTGGTTTGGTTATGCCACCTTCCTTCCAAATATCCGTAAGTTTAAATCTATCTACAATTCCTGTTAATCTAGCCTTAATCCATTCATCTGTATAACCTTTATTACGATAATAATTTACTGCACGATTTATTGCAATTTCAGGATCAAATACTTCATCTATTCTTTCACTACCAAGATTTGCTAACCATAATTTAAAAGGCTCTGCTTTTGGACTAGGAACTGATTCAATAAGTCTTAAAACTCCTTTTGTATCTAAAGTATCTGTTAAATAGCTTTTCCCATCTTTTTTTGATTTCATTTTGAGTTGCACGATATTTTCGTGCAACTGACTTCCTTCAACTGAAAGTTTTCTTTTTAAATCACTCCAATAATTTCTCGGAATATTAGCATTAGTTAGTGCGCCAATAATATCAACTACACTAAAATAATATTCTTCTTTTTCACTGTCCCAAATACTTCTTATCTCTTTATCTTCAAATAAATTTGAAATTGTTTCTAATTTGTTATTCAATTACCACACCTTCTTTCTTATTTTAATTATGGGGTTTAAATGTTGTAATCACCTCTCTAATTCCTAGTTTAAATAATATCAAAATTACTATATTTTGATCATTTTTTTGTTAATTTAACCGTTTTTTTTGATAAAATCGTGCAAGATATAAAATCGAGGAAGTCCTTTATTTATAAGGATTTGTTAGTGGGTTTAAATAAATCGTAATCAATCAGTTGATACTCATTGATGGTAAACTTTTCGTATCTTCGTTCATTTTTTTATTCTTTCTCATTTCTCTTTTTTGATGCATGTCCATTATTTATCACTTTCATTCTCTATCACTTTTGCTTCATTTAAAAAATTATCAAAGTCTGATTTATATAATTTATCTTGTTTAACTTTAAATTTGTCATACTCTTTATAAGCTAATTCTTGTGCAACACTAGCCGATATTTTCCCCGCATTACATAATATTTCTTTACCATTAAATTGCAAAAACGCATTCAATTTTTCTGTCCAATCTTTCATAGTCATTGCGTTATGATTTTCTGCTTGTAATTCTGCATAGTCTAAATACATAGTTACAATTCTATTCAAATCTTTTAATTCTTTTTCATTTAGATAATTTTTTGCAATGTCTACATCATATTTATAGATTGGTCCATCAGGAGAATTTTTCCAATTTGTTAGTCCCATATTTTCTTTTTCTGAATCAACTCTGTTATATATTATTTCAGATGCAGTATTACCTGTTATTGCGTAATGTAATTTATTTTGAACTGTTTTAAAAAATTCTTTTGTTATTTCTGAATCTTTGTCATAATCAATACTACAAGAAGAATATATATCTGTTATTTTTTGATAAAATCTTCTCTCGCTTGAGCGAATATTTCTAATTCTTTCAAGTGTTTCTTCAAAATAATCATCGCCAAATATGTAATTAGGATTTTTTAATCTTTCATCATCCATAACTACACCTTTTATCATATATTCTTTTAATATTTTAGTAGCCCAAATTCTAAAGTTGGTTGCTTTTTTTGAATTTACTCTATATCCAACTGCAATAATCATATCAAGGTTATATATCTTTACAGGTTTTTTAGAATTATCAATGTCGGTTTTTCCGACGGTGTTATTTTCATCAAGTTCACCACTATTTAATATATTATTAATATGTTCTGTTATTGTGCTTCTTCCTACACCAAACAATTCTGCAATTAAATTCTGAGTAAGCCATATGTCATTATTTATTAACATTACACTAACCTTAATATCATTGTTTGAATCTCTATATATTAAAAAGTCATGATTAGTTATTTGTAAGTTTTTATTGTCCATTTATTATTCTCCTTTCTTTTAAATTTTTTATTTAATATCAATTTTAATATTTTTATTCTTATCAATATAAATACATTTTACTTTATTTTCTAATTCTAATCTAGTAATATTAGATAAATTTAATTTTTCATTTATAATTTCAATTAGCTTATTTTCACTAATAGATTCATTATTTTCATAAGTTTTATTTCTATAGTAGTAGAGCAATAGTAATAAAATTTTTCTTTTGAAGTGCGTTTTATCATATTACCGCCACAACATTTGCACTTTAAAATATCTTAATTTTTCTTTACTTATAATTGCTTCGTGATGATTAGGAGTTATAATCCAATTTTTCTTTTCTAATTGAATTTGTTTGTTAACTCTATAATTTAATTTTCTTCTCTTGCCCTGGAGTAATGTTCCTGCATAATTTTCGTTTTTCAATATTGTATTTACCATTTCAAGATTTATTTTTTTTCATAACTGATACATCTTTATTCTTATCAATATTTAAATACTCGCTTGGAGTTAATATATCATTATCATTTAAAAAGTCAGTAACTTGTCTTCTACTTTTGCCATCAAGTATCATATCAAATATTTTTCTAATTATATGTGATACATTTTTATCAA
>CAKPSO010000003.1 GCA_934183185.1 uncultured Bacilli bacterium
GACAATTTTCAAAATTCAGTTATTATATTTACTTTAATTTATTAAAAGTATAAAATTTATATTTTTTTGATTATTTTGATGGCGTTAGAACGATACGGAAAGAACCAAGCGAGTACGCAGCACCTGAACTGTAGAAGGATGCAAACGTACCAGATTCAGTGCCATCGTTCAGCCTGCCCCCGCGTAGGAACCAAGGATAAGAAGAATAAGCAAAGTGAGCGAGATCTCCATACCAACTTGATTTTTGCCTAGTTGTACCATCAGGATCTTTTTCTCTTCCAAATGGGCCCATCTCCCCGGTTGCATCTCCTAAGATTCTATTATTATATTGTGTATTAGTAGTTGATGTATATTTATCCCAATATTTTGTATAAGTACTATTAGTAAAGAAATCAGAATATATACTAGTTATACCACTAGTTCCACCTACTCCTATAGAGCTTCCTGTGGTGTAGGCCATTACATATTCCCAAGTACCCCCTGACATATCATAAATTCCACTTCTATTTCCTGTAGTTGATGCTGCACTGGAATTATTATTTAAATAATTTACGGTATATGTTCCATCTTTTCCTATAGAAGTTGATTCATATCTATTACCATCTATACTTGATGAACTATAACCTTTAGTTGGTTCAACTGTGGCTGCATATCCTGTTATAAGGGCTTCATTATTATTTATTCTAACACTTGCTTGTGATCCATAAGCTGAATGTTGTAAGTAGGCAACGGACCCCCATTCAATATTCTTCATCATATGTGAATCTAAGTTTCTTTGATAATCATAACTATTCTTAAACATATTACCTACAGTTATATTTCGCCAACTATATACGTTAGGTTTGATTATGATTTTACTTGCATCTACACTATTTACCCCAGCTGCTGCAGTTGATGTAGCTTTATCATATCCAGTTTCAAACTTTCCTACCCAAAAGCCATTTGAATCAAAACTAGTAAATGCTGGATGTGTTAACCAGGTACCTTTAGTAGTTCCATTTGAAGGAGTTGTATCTTTATTCTCAAATACTATATTAATAGTTTGGGTTTTATCTTGGAAACTGGTCAAACCAGAATAATTGCCCTCATCAAATATCTGATACTTATATCTAGGTATCCATACAAAGTATGATTCAATATTATCTTCTGGTATTGTTTCTCCATTATTATAAGTTTTTGTTTCATCTTTTAATATTACGGCATTTGCCCATTCTTTATTTTCATAGTTATACCATTCTTTGGTTATGTCTGCCTTAGTTACTGTTCCATCACTAGCTATTTTTATTGGTACTAAATTATCTTTTAATACTGGATCTGTTCCATTTAATATTGATTCACTATAATCTCTATTCATTACTATATTATCTTGTGAATATACATTTACTGTTACTGTAAATGTCTTATTATTATATGGATATACCATACTTCCATCTTCCTGCTCTATTCCACTAAAATCTGTATTTTCATCTATCCATATTCTCAATCTATATTTCTTTTCATAATTATTAGTATTACTATCTACTGTAGTCTGATATAAAGTCTTTTCTGTATTTTCTCCTACATCTATACTTGTCTGTAATAAATCTCCATATATAGTTGGTTCTAATACCTCTTTTTCATCATTCGTTATATCTGTTAGATATACTTTTACTACATTCTTATCTAGTGTTGAATTCTTATTTAATCTTGCCGTTATTTCATATGGTATAGCTTTACTACTAGTATTTGTTCCTGTGATAGTAAAGTCAAATACTTGTCCACTTTCTGTATAACTTTTACCTTTCTTATCTGTTACTGGTAAAGCATTACTTAAACTTATTCCTCTTCCTACTCCTGTATTTTCTGTATAACTAAATTTTAATGTACCAGTAGTTATTACATTACTAGTTGTTCCCAACTTAGTATAAGTAAATACTGCATACGTTACTCCCAACATTATCATAATTATTCCTATTATTACTAATACTGCTAATAATATTTTAATATTTCTTTTCTTATTCTTACCTTTCATTATAAAGAACCTCCATACTACCTATTCTTTACTAAATTATACAAATAATACTATATCTAGTTTCCATTTTGTTACTATTTAATTCTATCACACTTTTGCTCCTTATGGAAGAGCAGTATTAAATTAATATTTCTTATAAAATTATATATAGGAGGTATTAACGTGAAAAATACTTATGAACTCTTTAATCTTATAGGAAAAAATATGAAAGTAATAAGAAAAAATATAATATGTAAATCTCAAGAAAAAATGGCTGAAGATATAGATATGAGTAGAAGTTTTATTTCTCATCTTGAAAGTCCTAATATAGATATTGGTGTTTCACTAGATACCTTATTCTATCTTGCCCAAAAATATAATTTTGATATTAGAGATTTCTTTACCGGTTATGAAAATCTAATGAGTGAAGATAATTCTAAAGAAAAATCATATCAATAAAAAGCTACATCTCTATTATTAGAAATGTAGCTTTTTATTAGTAAATCTTTTTATCTCTATTAAATTTTAAGTTCTTTTCTAGCATCAATTCTCTAGCCTTATCATCATCATCAATTTTAATATCTAAATATTCATCATACTTTTCTCTAAACTTAGATATCTGTTCTTCATTATATACTTCAAAATATAAGAAATCAATTATAGTATCTGGAGTAATAAAACATCTAGGTAATCTATATTCTATTCTACAATCATCATAATAATCTCCAACGCCAATATAATCATTTAGTATCTCTTCTGGTATATCGCATACCATTATATAATTTTTATTTTCCCAATTCCTACAAAAATCTAATGCGGTTACTAAATGTCTAGCTAAAAACATATACTGTTTTTTAAAAACATCATTGGATACATACTTATTTATTTCTGATACCCTATTTCCATATAATTCTTTAGGTACATAATCAAAAGTATTAGCACCTGGTATCCAAATTTTATTCCAAGGAACTTTTCTATACAAAGTATAATCATAATTTTTTAATCTATCAACTTGGTTAATAGTTAAACCCCCATTAAAAACTATCACTAAATCACTAACTATTCTATTTACTTGGTTTAATTACTTCCATACCACCCATATATGGCTGTAACACTTTAGGAATTTTAATACTTCCATCTTTTTGAATATTATTTTCTAAGAAAGCTATTAATCCTCTAGGGCTTGCTAGTACTGTATTATTTAAAGTATGAACTAAATAAGTACCATTTTCTCCTTTAGTACGAATACCAAGTCTACGAGCTTGAGCATCACCTAGTGTAGAACATGAACCAACTTCAAAATACTTTTTTTGCCTTGGACTCCAAGCTTCTACATCACAAGATTTTACTTTTAAATCAGCTAAATCTCCACTACAGCATTCAAGTGTTCTGACTGGAATATCTAAACTTCTAAAGAATTCTACTGTATAACTCCACATTTTATTATACCAATCCATTGACTCTTCTGGTTTACATAATACTACCATTTCTTGTTTTTCAAATTGATGAACCCTATATAAACCTCTTTCTTCTATTCCATGTGCTCCAACTTCTTTTCTAAAACATGGTGAATAACTAGTTAAAGTAATTGGTAATTTTGTTTCTGGTACTATCTGCCCTTTAAATCTACCTATCATAGAATGTTCACTTGTACCTATAAGATATAAATCTTCACCCTCTATTTTATACATCATGGCATCCATTTCTTCAAATGACATAACTCCATTAACTACATCACTTCTTATCATAAATGGTGGTATACAGTAAGTAAATCCTTTATTGATCATAAAGTCTCTTGCATAAGTAAGCATAGCTGAATGAAGTCTAGCAGCATCACCCATTAAATAATAGAATCCATTACCACTAGTTCTACCAGCACTTTCTTTATCAAGTCCACTAATACTATCTAATATATCAGCGTGATATGGAACTTCAAAATCAGGAACTACTGGTTCTCCAAACTTTTCTATTTCTACATTTTCAGAATCATCTTTTCCAACAGGTACAGAGTCATCTATAATATTTGGAATAATCATCATTTTAGCCTTTAAAACCGCTCCCAATTCTGCTTCTTCTTTTTCAATTTCTACTAATCTTTGATTGATTTCCACTACTCTATTCTTTAGTTTTTCAGCCTCTTCCTTCTTGCCTTCTCTCATAAGTTTACCTATTTCACTAGAAGTATTATTTTTCTCACTACGTAAATTATCTCCCTCTAATTTATCATTACGTACTTTCTCATCAAGTTCAATTACCTCATCAACAAGTACTAATTTCTGATCTTGAAATTTCTTTTTAATGTTTTCCTTTACTTTATCCTTATTCTCTCTAACAAACTTAATATCTAACATTATATATTCCTTCTTTCTTTTTCATTTTTCAATTTAACTAACTGTTTTCCATACTTTTCTCTAAACCATTCCTGTTTTTCAAGAGGAAGTTTAACTAACCTATCTTTATCATAATTATTAGTAATATCATTAATCTTTAATCTTAAAGCATTATTATTACCAGAACTAATTATAGAATCTATTTCTCTATCATATAATTCTAATTTTTCTGTCTTAGTAAGTTTAGATGTATCAATTAAAGGTTTAGTAACTAAAAATACTACTTCTACAATATCTCTAGTAAATCCAACTTCTAATAAGTCCATACAAGTAACATCTGTATCTTCAACTATATCATGTAATAAACCAGCTACCATTACGATATAATTATCTTCACTATTATTTGTACCACTAGATACACTCTTTAAGTGTTCTATATAAGGATTACCTGATTTATCTTTTATTCCATCAAATACTCTTCTAGTAACTACTGCCGCCTTTAAGTATAAATCATCACATTCTTTTATTTTTATTAAAGAATCTAAATCAAAATAATCAAGTAAATGATTATCACTAGAAATATTACTATAATCATATAAATCAACTATCTTAAATATATTACGAGGAAGAGATAATAAATAAATTCTATTTTTACTACTACTATTAGTAGAACTAGATTCATATATAATCCTAATTCCTATTTGTCTAGCTCGCATGCAGTATTCATTCATTCTGTAATAATAACTACCCAAATATAAATTTCTCATAATCACACCCTTCGTTAGAAAAAGGATGATACCTAAGGAGTCATATAGACGGTACCATCCTTTTATTAACTTAATTTAAATAACGGTATTACCCGGACTCTATTAAAGCCTCTAAGAAAGTAGATTAAATAGCTTCCAATCTTAGTTTCCACCAGCCACTAAGTCTCTATCAATTTCCACTATTATTAGTTTTCTCATTGATTTACACCACTATTATATGAAAAAATAAAATATTTATCAACTATTTTCCATATCTTTTATAAAATTTATCTACTTGACTTATATGTTTTATTTTAGGTTTATCATAACTAGGAGTAATATTAGCTACATAAGTACCACTTTTATTATTATATGGATACATCGTAATAATATCATTAGTATTACGTACTGTAACTACATATAAATAATCAACTAATTTACTATCTACATGTCCACAACAGTCATATTTAAATATATAGATATTATCAAAGAAATTACTGTATATTCTACCATCTAATGGTAACAAGTTTCTTAGTTTATAATATACATCATTTAAAGGAAAGTTGTAATTAAAGATAGCTGTAGTATCATAATCACTATCAGGCATATGCCTTTCTATATGAGAAATAGCTCTTTCTGAATCATAAGAAGTAAGCTGTTCTAATAAGTACTTTTCTTTTGTGGATTTATAAGATTTTTCATTACTTTTATTAAGTTTATTTCTAAGAAACATTAAAAATCCTTCGTATATCCACATATGATCATAAAATATTTTTATATTATTCATTAATAGTTCATAACACTCATTATATTTTTCTTGACATGAAAGTAGTTTTATCTTAACACGTAATAATTCGTCCTTTGATAGTTTAGATGTTTTCTCACTTATTTTAGCCATATCTAGTAGCTCACTAGCTTTATCAAAATAACCCTTTTTAATACAAGTTTCTGCATAATAAGTATAACCACGTAAATCATTAGGATAAAGTTTTATGTAATTATCAAACTGATACATAGCTTCATCTAATCTATATTCTTCAACTAATTTAATTATTTTAGAAAAATAAGTATTATTAAAGTATTTATTATTTCCTTGCATATAGAACACCCCTCAAAATTAATTATATATTTTATCATATATTTAATAAAGTTCAAGAAAAAAAGAGACTAGATAGCCTCTACAATTAGTTTTATTGCTGTTCTTTCCTCTCCATCTATAGTAATATCAGTAAATGCTGGAATACAAACTAAATTTTTACCACTTGGTGCTACAAATCCTCTAGCTATAGCTATAGCTTTAATTGCTTGATTTAAAGCTCCAGCTCCAACAGCCTGAATTTCTACACTACCCTTCTCACGAAATACGTTAGCTAGGGCTCCTGCTACACTATTGGGATTAGATTTAGATGAAACTTTAAGTGTTTCCATATTTATTTTATCATTCCTTTCTACACTTAAGTATATGTAGAAGGCAGAAAAAAAAGACATAAAATTATGTCTATAATTCTTCAACTTGTGGTTTAGAAACTTTTTCTACTGGTTTAACTTCAGGTGTTTCTGAAACTTCTTGACTACTAGTATCAGGTATTTCTACAGGCGCTGCTGGTATTTCAAATGTAAATGGTTGTTGTTGAGTTTCTTCTGTTTCAGTAGCAACTGGTTTACTTTCTTCAATTTTAGGTATTTCAACTACTGGTTCTTGTACAGGTTCAACAATTTTAATATCATTAATTGCTCCACCATATGGTACATGATGTTCTTCCATCTTAGGCAATTTTTGAGTAGCCTCTAATGGATCATTTCCACCATAAATTGTAGGTTTCTTTTCTTCTACTACAGGTATTTCTACTTCACTAGGTTTTTCTTCACCATATACAGAAACCATTGTTTGATCTAATTTAGCTTCTTCTACTGGTTTAACTTCAACTTCAGGTAATGTATTAGTTTCAACTACTGTATTGTCTTCAACTACTGCAGGCTGAACAGTAGGAATATCTTGAACAGTTTCACTAACTTCAGGTTGAGTTTTATCTTCTACTACAGGTTGAGTACTTGTAACTTGAGTAACAGCTATAGTCTCACTACCATTAGCTTCCTTAGTATTATCTATATCTGACTCTACCTTTTCTTTCTTAGTTCCTTTACTTCCTGTAATAAATAAGATAAGCGCTACAATTAATAATACAACACCAAGTGATATTAAAATACCAGGAATTGTTGTAAACCAATCTAAACTTAACGCTAAAATAAACATAATTCCATCTCCCTTATTTTATTCTATTAAAATAATAACAAAAAAAAACAATAAATGCAATTATTTTTCGCAAAATAAATTCCAAATATCATTTTCATTAGGCTTTCTACAAAAAACTAACTTTTCTTTAGTAATAGGATGACAAAAAGAAAGCTTATAACTACATAAAGCAATCTGCTTCTTATCTCTATTTCCATACCTCTGATCACCAACTAATGGATAACCACGAGATGAGAATTGAACTCTTATTTGATGATGTCTACCAGTAATTAAAGATATTTCTACTAAACTATAATTATCTTTTTCAGCTATAACTTTATATTTAAGAATAGATTTTTTACCATTACTAGGAGAAACAACCCTAGTATTGCCATTACTATCTTTAGCTAGATAATCGCATAATTCGCCTTCTTTTTCAGGTAAAATACCATTTATAACGGCTAAATACTGTTTAGAAAATTCATGATTTTGAATTTGTTTAGATAATCTACTAGCAGCTTTACTAGTTCTAGCAAACACCATTACCCCACTAACTGGTCTATCAAGACGATGAACAAGTCCCAAATAAACATTACCAGGTTTATTATATTTTTTCTTAATATAATCTTTTATAATAGTAAGCATATCAGTATCCCCAGTACTATCAGCCTGGCTTAAGATATTTTCTGGTTTAAATACTACTATAATATGATTATCTTCATACAAAACTTCTAATTTATTCATCAAATATATATCTCCCTGCAACTCCACATGGTAATACTAAATTACTATTTTCTATTTTTAATCCTATCTCATCACAGTCAATAGTACCAGGTAAATCTTTAAAGTGTATTTTATATAAATTAGCTATTATCTCTTTAGATAAACCTGATGAATATGAATTGATTAAAAAGAATAATGGCTTATCACTAAGTAACTGTCTACACAATGATACAAATGAATCTAAGTCTTTTAAAATATCCCAAACTTCTCCATTAGCACCTCTACCATAACTAGGTGGATCCATAATAATAGCATCATAATGATTACCACGTCTAATTTCTCTTCTTACAAACTTAAATACATCATCTACTAAATAACGAATCGGTCTATCTTTTAGACCACTAACTTCTACATTTTCTTTAGCCCAATCTACCATGCCACGTGATGAATCAACATGTACTACACTAGCTCCTGCTTTTAAACTAGCTACACTAGCTCCACCTGTATAAGCAAATAAATTAAGTACTTTGATTTCTCTTTTACTATTCTTTATCTTATCCATTATAAAGTCCCAATTAACAGCTTGTTCTGGAAATAGACCAGTATGTTTAAATCCCATCTGTTTAATCTTAAATGTTAAATCTTTATAATGTACATTCCAAACACTAGGTGTTTTTTTTATATTTTCCCAGTGTCCACCACCCTGATTACTACGATAATATACCGCATTAATATTCTTATACTTCTCTTCAAGATTTCCATTATTCCATATTACTTGAGGATCAGGTCTTAATAAATTTATATTACCCCAAGACTCTAATTTCATACCATTAGATGCATCTATTATCTTATATTCCTGCCATAAATCAGCTATTTTCATCATACCACCTACTATATCATTCTATCATAAATCTTTACTTTTTAAATAGTATTTTTCACTCTCTTTATTAAAATAATCCTTACCTAAATCAATAGTCATAAGTCTATCATATATATCATTCTGATTAACTTGAGCTTCATTTATTAAAGTTAAATATAAACTTCTAAATTTATCATCAACTGAAATATCACAACAGCTAGTATAACTATTCATTAATTTATAAATACCATCTACTACTGCTTTATTTCCATATATCTTAGTTAATGAATCATATATTAAAGTATCATCACAAGTACTATAAGCTTCTAACATTTTATCAGAACCAATAATTTCACACATCAATCTAACACATATTACTTCTCTTCCATAAGTATCATAAACAGGCTGTTCTTTAAAATACTCTCTCTGTAGTAAAGCAGTCATTCCCTCATCTAACACTCTATTATTTAAACACCCAGTCTTATGAATCATCTCATGTTCAATAACTACATCTCTAAAACCATCTTTAATATGATTAGGATAACAGTAAATAATATTATCATCATAAAAACACGAACCACTAATAGTACCTAAATTATACTTATCATAAATACGTAAAGTTAACATATCATGAAACAACTTATTACAGTCCAAATATGGATTATCTAAAGCATACTGCTTTAAAGACATTAAAGTATTATAATCTTCCTTTGATAAATATGGATTATTATGTAAATTATTAAAAATAGTATTAATAGCTTTAACATGGTACTCATCATCAGAAAGTCCATCATAATTATTAGTATCATCAATATCAGTATTTAAAATCTCATAATAGTATGGCATAGTAAATATTTGTGGTAAATGCATTGAGTCTAATAAAGTAAGACATGATAATAATAAAATAGCTTTAACTTTTAAACTATGAAATTTTACTTTTTTAGGAATAAACTTTTTTTCAAAATGAATCTGTCCCATAAATAAAATAGGAAGCCCAATAGATACAAAAGACATAGGTACAAATATCTTACTAGATATAGCGTCATAAGTAATCAAATGATTAGTTAAAATTTCTATTCCCGAAAAAAGTAAAGATATTTCTGTAATACCATTCTCTATTCCATGTAGTTTAACATAATTATTGCAAGCATTAGTTAATTTATTTAATTTACTAAAGTTCTCCTTAATACATGGATAATAAACTATCATGCCATATTCTTCTAACTCACTCTGACTTTTACTTTCCTGTTCTTGAAATTGTTTTAAATAACGATCAGCTTTATTACTATATTTAATTCTTTTTACTCTAAAATCTTCAAAAAATACATACATATATCTTATTTCTTCTTCTCTTACTAAGAAATAAATCTGTTTTATATCCATAATATGCCCCCCAAAAAAGTACATATAGTATACCACATATTTACTTTTTATCAAGAAATATTATGACTCTTATATCTACCAATTATTAAATGTATTATATAACTACTAATTAGTATAACTAATACTGAATATAAAGCCTTTCTTACTCCAAAGAAGAAACAACCACCTACTATAATTAAGAAATTAATAATAAAGTTAGAAGAAGCAACTTTAATATTTAAATATTTATTAACTAACAGATTAACTGTACTAATACCTCCAGAAGAAAATCCTAGTTTATAAATATATCCTCCCGTATTACCACATACTATTCCAGCTATTAAAATAAACACCATTTCCCATTCATGTATCAAAGTAAAATCAGGAATAAAACTAGTTATTCTCACAAATAAAGGATATAAAAACGTAGCTGCCAATGAACCATAAGTAACTGATTTATCTAGAAAAAAATAGCTAAGAACAAGGGTAATAATATTTATAATTAAAATAATAATAGATGGCTTTAATTTAAATAAATGATTTATAAGTAAAGCTAATCCTTGTGTACCACCAGTTACTAATTCTAATGGCTTTAATATAAGATTAAAATTAATAGCCGCTATAAATAAAGCTACTGATAAAAATATATATCTTTTCATATACACCATCCCATAACTACATCTATAGTATTATCTATATATTATAAAATATTCCATTAGAAAAAGAGGTGTTCCCCTCTAAAAATTAACATACATGAAAGTATTATAAAGTACTCCATTTATCTCAATATATATAGAATACTTACCATTCAATCCATCACTATTAATATACTTAGTAATATTAATACCATTTTTCTTTTCATAATCTGTTAATAAATCTATACATAAAGCAGTATAAGGCTTTTTACTAATTCTAACATCATAATATTTAGCTACTAAGTCTTTATATAATACCACTTTAATATTATCACTTTTTTTAAATAAACCTTTAACTACTAATCTATCATATTCTTTAGTAATATTAATATCATAAGCTTCATATATATCATTAATTTTCTTACTATTAATAACCGCAATCTTACTTTTACTTACCTCTGTTTTACCTAAAGTACCTAATACTTTCATATCACTAAAAGTAAAATTTTCATTTTCATAATACATACTCATCTTTTCAACGCGATAATTATTAGTAGGTAATTTTAATTCAAATATTACTTCATTATCTAATAATTCAACTGTATCTGATAATAATGTATTATTACTACTAAATCCTGCTGGCTTGTTTGAATTCTTACCATCTACGTACACAATACCTCCAGAGTGAATTATATAATGATTACTGGCTATATAATCAACATCTGATATATATGGTGAATAAAAACTACTACCGCGACTCTTACCATATTCAAATACTTGCTTAATAGTCATATCCTTAGTATTTATTTCATACATAACTCCTCTACTATAACTATTAGTAGCATCAACATAATTAGATTCATTCTTAGATTTATTATTACCATTATCAAAAATAAATACATACCCTTCAGGTGTAATCATAGCCGCATGTTGACTCCATTGCCATTCAAAATTATCTCCTATTGGTTTAAAGAAATATTTCTGATACTCACTACTCCAATTAGTAGGATCTCCAATTATCCAATTAAGTTTTCCTGTATCATAATTAATATTAATTACTGCATCTTGATGTCTCCCAGAAAGAGTAATTGAATTAGTATTCTTATCATACCAAACTGAATTATTATGAAACCAATCATAGCTAGTCCAATTTTCACTTTTACCATCTTCCATATTCAATATTTTTTTAAGATCAAACGTTCTAACAGTATCCCCAGTTTTACGATCAAGTTCCACAACCACATCTTCTACTGTTCCATCTTCATTATTAAAATCATCACTTGCTACCAATATATTACCATTATCCATTTCAAAATAATCATGATGATAACCACCTTTTAAACGAAACTCCGTATAAACTTTACCAAGTAAATCAATTTCATATAACCCAGTCATATAATATGGACTATTAATTTGTCTATCACTACTTACTAATAGATGTCCATTTTCTAATCTATCTATTTTCCACAAAGCATAATTAGTCAAGTACCAACGTACATCACCATTAACATCATAAGCACATGTATAGCCACTACTAGATGGAGTATAAAAATATAAATCATTATTTAGTTTTTCCTTATTACTTTTAATATAACTAGGTAAAACCATATCATCAGGTAACTTATCAGTTTTAATAACTATTTCCTTTTTAATATTCTCATACTCTATAATAACTTTATTATCTGTATCAGCATATAATCCATAAATTGGAAGATAATGCTTTTTGCTAGACTTAAAATTATGAGTATAAGTAGTTAAAGAATCTTTACCAGATATTGTAACTCTAGGAGATACAGTATCATTAGTACTAAATATAACTAATGCAGTTAGTGGTGAATTACCATATGGATTTAAAATAATATTAGGATTGTCTATAGTATATCCATCTATTTTAAATTTCTTTTCCATATCACTTTGCTTATCACTAATACTAAGAGTAACAGCAACAGATTTACCATTTTCCATTTTCTTATCTAAAATAAATAAGAAACTAATAATAATAAATATAATAATTAAAATAAAAATAAATATTTTTTTCTTTTTCATCATAACATTCCTCCACCTCCATTATTAATAATATTTTCTATTAAATCAATAAACTTGGAGTTGAAAAAACTCAACTAAAAGTTGAGTTCTTATCTACTACTTAAACAATTATTTTCTAAAGATAGCGGAATCTTATATGTGGTAATTTTATTTTGATTATCAGTAGCATTAATTTCTAAATATAAACTATCTTTTGTATACTTAGAACACTGCTTAGAAAAATCATCTAATTTAATTTCCACATTTTCTAAGAATTTTTCTAATTTAATAAGATTATTATCATCATACGAATATTTACCTAAACTAATCTCAGTATCATTAGATTTTCTTTCATATAAAGTACATTCTATACTCTTATAATCAGTATTATCATCACCGCCACAGTACTCAACATTAGATATATATAAATATGATTTATTCTTATTATAAGCAATACTACCAGATATAGTAAAATGATTACAGTTAGAAGTAATAGTTTTAAATACAAAATCATTATTACCTCTACATAGAATAAAACATACTAAACATATAATTAAAAGTAATACCATTAATCCAACGATTATATAATTATTATTTAATTTTCTATTAATTATTTTATTAGTACTACCATTAAGCATTTCATTTATATCTATATTAAAATCCTTACATATCTGAGTAAGTAACGTAATATCAGGTAAATTCTTACCATTTTCCCATTTACTAACAGCTTGATAACTAACATTATATCTATCTGCAAACTGCGATTGAGTCAAATTATTTTTAATTCTTATTTCTTTAATTAACTTACCAACTTTTTCTTGATTCATAATATCACTCCACTATCATAATTTTAAACTAAAATAGTAGAAAAGAAAAGATATTCTACTCCTTTATAATGTTTTTACTACATAAATACGTAATTAAAAAATAGCCTCCATAAATAAAAGTTAAAAATATAGCAGTCATTATTATAGAAGAAGCCAGTTTTTCCTTACCAAACATAGAAAGTATATTGACACAGAACTTAATACCAAATACAGAGTGAATTATAGCTAATAATAAAGGAAACATAAAGAATATCCCAATTTGTCTAAATAAAGCTCTATTTATCATCTTATCATCAGCACCCAATTTTCTAAGCATCATATATCTTTCTCTATTATCACTAGATTCAGATAATTCTTTTAAAGCTAGAATAGCGGCACTAGAGATAAGAAATATAATACCTAAATAAAGTCCTATAAATGTAACTAAAGCCCCTAAACCAATAGATGCATTAGCTATATTTATCTTAGAATTAAAATTAATATAACTACTAACATTCCACATGTTGCCAGTAATATCAGAAAGTTCTGCATCTATTTTTTCTCTTTCCGTTTTAGAATTAGCATTATAATTAGCTAATACACCATCATATGCTAACTCTAAATCATTAACCGCATTATCAGGCAAAATAATAATACCTGCATTAACATGATTAGAAGATATATCTACAAAACCATCAACACACTTATCATATTTAGGAATATAATCAGTACCATTTATATTAATACTATTACCACTATTTAAACTAATATTTCTAATATTTATCATCGACTGATAATCCGCAATAATCATATATTGATTATCATTTAAAGCATAAGTTGGCATATTATATAATTTAGCTATCTTATTATAATCACTAATACTCATAATATTTTCTAAAGAATCATAAGTCAAAAACTTATACTTACTTTTAATCATATCTAAATCAGTACCTAAAGTATCAGCAAAAGTCAAATTAGAATGATATAACTTATATTCAGTATATTCCTTGAAATTACTTAAATCATAATTAATATTTTTTAATGTATCTATAGTTGAATAATTACCATCTAATCTAATACTATCAATACCACTATTACGAGATAGAGAAACAGCTTTTACTAACTGTACATCTACAGGTACTAATTCATTTAAATTAGCTATCATAGAATTCTTAATAGATAAAGCACTAGATAATACACAAATAGTTACAAATAACATTAAACATATAATAGTCATAGAAAAGACCATTGTATTAATTTTAGAACTAACCTGTCTTAGTATAAAACTATTTAAGCCTTTATAATAATAATTCTTAATTGACTTTACTATTTTTAAGACTAATCCTGATAAAGAAAAGAAAAGAAAGAATGTAGATAAACTACCAAGAATAATAGGAATTAATATATCAGAATATGATTCAATTCTACCAACATTACCAGTAACTAAATAATAAGCATAACCTAAAGTAATACTAGAAATTATAAAAATAATTATACATAACCAAGTATTCTTAAGTTTAACTTTTTCAGACTTTTTATTAGCCTGTAACAAATCAATTAACTTACATTTATTAATAATTACAGTGTTAAAAAGCATAACTAATAAGTACATAACTCCAAAATATATTAAGCATTTTATACAAGCACTAGTAGAGAAAACAAACTGAAACTTAGTCATATCAGCTTCAAACATATTAGCTACTAATACACTCATAAATTGAGATAAAATGGTACCTAGCCCTAATCCTATTACTAATGAAATAAGTCCAATTAAAAGCGTTTCAATAAATAATATTAAAGATACTTTCTTCTTACTCATGCCAAGAGTTAAATAAATACCAAACTCTTTATTTCTTCTTTTAATTAAAAATCTACTAGCATAAATAATTAAAAATCCTAAAATAAATGATACAAATACACTTACTCCTGATAACATATTAATCATCAAGTTAATTATTTCATAAGTAGACTTTGATACATTTAACATAACTGTTTGACTACCTATAGCATTAAATACATAAAAGATAGCTACTCCTAACACAAGAGTAAAAAAGTAAATAGCATAGTCCTTAATACTTCTTTTAATATTCTTAACAGCCAATTTAAACAATATCATTTAAATCGCCCCCAAGTAATGTAACAACATCAATTATTTTATTAAAGAATTCACTTCTAGAATCTTCTCCTTTATATATTTCATTAAATATTTTACCATCTTTAATAAAGATAACTCTAGTAGCATAACTTGCAGTAAAAGCATCATGAGTAACCATTAAAATAGTAGTATTAATTTTTTCATTTAAATAATTAAACTTCTCAAGTAACATCTTAGAAGACTTAGAATCTAAAGCTCCTGTAGGTTCATCGGCTAACACAAGTTTAGGTTCTGTTATTATAGCTCTAGCTGAAGCTACTCTCTGTTTTTGTCCACCACTCATTTGATAAGGATATTTTTCAAGTACATCAGTAATATTAAGCTCTCTAGCTACTTTCTTAATCCTATCATCTATCAAAGAAGGTTTAACATTCTGAATAGATAATGCTAACGCAATATTTTCATAAGCAGTTAAAGTATCAAGTAAATTAAAATCCTGAAATATAAATCCTAACTCTTCTCTTCTAAATTTATTTAGATTATTCCCCTTTAACTTAGTAATATCAACATCACCAACATAAATACGTCCTGATGTTACCCTATCAATAGTAGAAATACAGTTTAATAAAGTAGTCTTTCCAGAACCTGATGCTCCCATAATAGCCACAAATTCCCCTTTATTAACCTCAAAAGAAATATTATTTATAGCCTTAGTAAGACTAGATTTAGTACCATAATATTTCTCAATTTTCTCAATTTTTAAAATAGTTTCCATATATTTTTTCTCCTTTCACTAACATAATAGCAGAATTAAAAATAATAGTCCTTATTTTAATATTACCTAATATTACATTTTTGAAACATTACCTAACAGTATAGAAATCATTCTTTGAAAATACTATACTAACTTTAGTATAACTACCATATGAAGATTCAATTATAATCTTATGTCCTAGTTTCTGGCATAACCTCTTAGCTATATATAATCCCATACCAGTAGACTTAGCTCCAATCCTACCATTACGACCAGTAAAAGACTTATTAAATACTTTAATAAGATCTTCTTTAGGAATTCCAATACCATTATCTAAAATACTTAAAATAAGATTATTATTATCCGTACTAGTACTAATCTTAATATAAGAAGAAACATTATTATTCTTATACTTAATACTATTATTAATTACCTGATTTAAAATAAATTCTAACCATTTTGAATCTGTTAAAACACTCTTATCTAAAACATCAACATATAAATCAATATTATTTTCTAATAAATCATCTTTATTTCTTAATGCTACTTGATTAATTATCTTCTTAATTTTATTTTCTTTAATTAAATAATCTTTCTCTGAAAATTCTTCCCTAACATAATATAAAACCTGATCTACATAATCATCTAATCTTTTTATTTGATTTAAATATTTTTTAGCCAGTTTATTCTTACTATTATGATTAATTAATAATAGACTAGCTATAGGTATTTTAACTTCATGTATCCACATTTCAACATAATCTTTAAAATCATTCATACTAAATTGATACTGATTAACATTCTCTATCATAGATTTATTAGCATCATATAAAATCTGATATAATAGCTCTCCATCATAAAAATTAGGTCTATTTAAAGTTTCTAAAATATAGTATTTTTTATCTAAATTATTAAGATTATTTATAAGTTCATTATAAAACCTTCTTTTTCTAAAATAATCTATTAATAATATAATTAGTCCGTTAGTAGATAAAATAATTAAAATAATTATTAAAAAAAAGCCCGATACTTTAAAAGCAACTAAAAACATAGTAACCACAAAAATATTAAGAATATAAATAATTATCTGAACTAATTTATCATAAATATAATTTAAAAATTTCATAATAAAATATACCCTAAACCCTTCTTAGTTTCAATTGCATCATCAAGTCCTAATTCACTTAATTTTAAACGCAATCTACTAATATTAACAGTAAGAGCATTATCATTAATATATTCTTGATTATCCCAAAGATTAGTCATTAAATCACTTCTAGTAACTATTTTATTTCTATTATTAAATAACTGCATAAAAATAATCATTTCATTCTTAGTAAGTTCTATAACTTTATCAGTACTACTTAAAGTACATCTACTAGGATTAATAGAAATATTATTATAGATTAAGGTATCACTATAATTATTCATACGCTTAAATATATTTTGTATTCTTAAAAGTAAAATAGTAGGATTATATGGCTTAGTAATATAATCATCAGCTCCATATGACATAGATAATACCTCATCAACTTCATTATTTTTACTAGTAACCATTATAATAGGAATATCACTTTCTTTTCTAATATTTTGAAGTAATATTTGTCCATTTAATTTTGGAATGTTAATATCAAGTAAAATTAAATCCGGATTAATAGTAAGTATTTTTTCATAAGTAGATGCAAAGTCATCTAAAACTATAGTTTCATAATTAGCATTATCTAATATTTCTTTTAATTCATTTCTAATTACTAGATCATCATCGACTATTAAAATTTTTTTCATATAAACCACCAATAAAAGTATATCAAAAATATTAATAAATTTTAAAAAAATATATTAAAACAATCAATTACCTTAGTCTTTTATACAAACATATATATAAATATAAACATATATTACCATAGAAGGAGGATAATATATGTTTGAAGATAATAAATGTGAACATAAAAAATACTGTGAATTACCAAATGGGTGTTACATAATTGGGCCAACTGGACCTACTGGGCCAAGTGGTGGACCAGTTGGACCTAGAGGAGCTACAGGGCCTACTGGACCTCAAGGACCTATAGGAAATACAGGGCCAGCTGGACCTCAAGGAACCCCAGGGGAAGCTGGTTTGATAGGACCTACAGGACCAACCGGACCCACTGGACCTACTGGGCCTACTGGGCCAGTAGGATTACAAGGACCAGCAGGATTACAAGGAATCAAAGGTGAACAAGGTCCTACCGGACCTACTGGGCCAAGTGCAGTAGCAGCTTTTGGACGTAAATATGATAATTCAACAAATACCATAAGTCTAGAAGCTAATATAAATAAAGAAATCCCATTAGGAAGTACTGGACCATCATCAGGTATTACGACTGGTACCCAAAATGCATTAACTATAGTTGATAATGGTACATATAAAATAGATTATTTCTTTTCTGGATCTACTAGTGCTAATGCCAATGTAACAGTAGAAATAAGACAAAACACAACACCTATTGGTAGTAGTACTATAATTAAGGATACTACTGCTAATCAAGAAGTAGATTTTATAGGTAGTTCAATAAATTCATTTGCAGCTGGAGATAAAATTGGTTTAAGTATAGAATCAACTAGTCAAATCACCGTATCACCATCTTCTGGTACTAGTGCATACCTAAATATATATAAACTATAAACATTAGTGGAAGGAGAAATATAAATGCTTGATAATAAAAAATGCTCTAAAAATAAATATAATCTACCCAGCTCTTGTTATATAATTGGGCCAACTGGGCCAACTGGTCCAACTGGACCACAAGGTATTAAAGGCAATACGGGACCAACCGGGCCTCAAGGAGCCGATGGTATTAATGCTGTACGCTCTGCATATCTAGTAACATTCAACCCAAGTACAGAAGAAAATGGAATATCTATTGAACCAAATGGTAGATTACCAATAGACCGAAAAGAAATTGATATTACTAATTTGATAACACTAAATGATGATAAAACCATCAAATTTAATGAAGCAGGTCACTATAAACTAACATTTATAGTCTCTACATACATTCAAACAAATGATATAGCATTTGACCCACATAAAGATTTTATATCTATTGGTTTCAGACAAATAAATACTGATAACATATATATAGGGGCCAGCAAATGGATATTTAATGAAAAGCCAACACAAATAATAGCACAGGGAATAATTGTTGTAAATGACATAAATAATATATATGAATTAAGTAATCTTGGTAAATTCAAAATATTCTTAAATACTCCAGATATAATAGATATCAATACACATTCCTATTTTTCTAATGCTTTACTAACCATAAACATAGAATATTTAGATAACCAAAAAGATTAAATAATTAATAAAAAATGATATAGAAAATAACTATATCATTTTCTTATGAATAAAATTAATAGAGGTGTTTAAATGAATAAATATAAAATTAGTGTATATGCTATCTGTAAAAACGAAGAAAAGCATATAAAAAGATGGTACGAATCAATGAAAGAAGCAGATAATATCTATGTTCTAGATACAGGTTCTACCGATAATAGTGTGAAAGAATTAAAAAAACTAGGAGTGCATGTCACCCAAAAGAAAATAGATCCATGGAGATTTGATATAGCCAGAAATGAATCATTAAATCTAGTACCTAAAGATACCAACATATGTGTATGTACAGATTTAGATGAAGTATTATTACCAGGTTGGAGAAAAGAACTAGAAAAAATTTGGAAAAAAAATACTACTAGAATATCCTATATTTATAATTGGAGTCTTAATAGTAATAATAAACCACAAGTAAGTTTTTACCTAGATAATATTCATAATAGAAAAAACTATAAATGGACTCATCCAGTTCATGAAGTATTAACATATACAGGTAATAATAAAGAAATAGTAGAGATAACAAATAACATTACACTTAATCATTACCCAGATACAACTAAATCACGTAGTTCCTATTTACCATTATTAGAATTATCAGTAAAAGAAGACCCAGAAGATGATAGAAATATGCATTATTTAGGTAGAGAATATATGTATTATGGTAAATGGAATGAAGCAATAGACACTTTAATAAAACATTTATCTCTACCAAAGGCAACCTGGAAAGATGAAAGATGTGCTTCGATGAGATTTATAGCAAGATGTTATCAACATTTAAATCGTTATGAAGAAGCCAGAATGTGGTTAAATAAAGCTATTACTGAAGCCCCATACCTAAGAGATCCATATATTGAAAAAGCTTTATTAGAATATAATTTAGAAAACTGGCAAGAAACAGAAAAAAACTGTCTACTTGCCTTAAAAATAACTGATCATCAAAATACTTATATTAATGAAATATTTAGTTGGAATTACACTGTATATGATTTACTATCACTAAGTTATTATTACCAAGGTAATGTTAAAGAAGCAATTAAATATTTGAAAATAGCCATAGAAATGGAACCAAATAACGAAAGACTACAAAATAACTTAAAATTAATGAACGAAAAAAAGTGAAAAAGAACACCTCAATAAGATGTTCTTTACTAAAATTATATTGTATGTTTTTTTAAGTAAATAGCTGTTCCAGTAATTCCAATAAATGAACTACCAAATACCAACCACCAAGATTTAATTCCATCATATGTATTAGGATTATTAATTGTTTCTTTATTAGGATTACTGATATTTTCTTGGCTTAGTTCAGCCACTGTATATTCACTAAAATGCTTTGTTTTAAATGTTAAAACATCATTTTCCACTGTAACAGAATAAGTTTCTTTATTACCATTTTCATCAATATAATAGACAATGATATTTCTTCCCTTTAAAGTGTCAGGAACAGGTATTTTAACGATAAACTCACCATTATCTAATTTTGAAATATAACTATTCTTATTATTAGAGAATAATTTTATATCAAATGTCTTAAAGTTACTAGTTTCTAATAATTTTAATACTTTATTATAATAATCTCCAGAATTAATTTCTTCAACACTTAATGAAGTATCAAGTGGAATTATTGAATTATCACTACTAATACTAATATCAGTAATAATATCTTTACCATTATAAACAGGATTTTCAACTGTAGATAAATCCTTCTTTTGAATAAAGAATTTAACTTTAGTATTATTTATCGTAAAGACATAATAATTACCATCTGTAGTATTAGGATCTAATATTTGGGAATCAACTACTTGTTTGCTTTCATTCAAGGCACAAGTCTCATCACAAGAAATGCTTAAACTCTTATTATAAACTTCATTTTTTAGAGACTCTAATGTTCCTCCAAGTTTGATATCAACATCAATATTTAGTGTATCTTTAATTCTTTTTTTAGCAGCCGCAATATAACTCTCTGAATTATCTAAAGTATCATTTGGAATATACAAAACTTTATTTTCTATCATTGCCATATCAGTATATGAATAAGCAACACCATTATAGTAAGCTATCATATATCCAAAGCAACCACCATATAAGTAATCATCACTTGCAACACCAGCACGCATATCCATTCTATATGTTAAGTTACTACCCTCACTAACTTTATTAAAGTCAGCAGAATATTTAATCAAATTACCATAAAAGTCAGTATTTACACCAGAAGTATTCATATTATAATAATAATTAATAAGTCCTAAGTCTTCAATTCTATACCCAGTAAGCATCCAGTTATCATCTGAGAAGCTAACCTTTTTAAACTTACCAAGCATAGTATTAACATAATTTAATACTTTAGTATTTGCATCAGTATATTCAAGTTTAGCATTAAATGACTTACGATCTCCACAAGTTTCATATGTACTAGCTTGTACAACTTTACATATATCAACCTGAATATTAGTAAAATCAGTAGCATTAGGATCAACAACTGGCATAACCCAATAACCATCACTAGCTAATTTATTAATTTCATAATAAACAAGTGCATCAATATCAGTTGAACTTTTAGCTTGTACAGAGTTAACCTTAATAACACCACCAGGTGCAATTCTGTTAAATTCATCATCAAGTTCATCTGCAAATACTACATTAGGTACAAAAAATAATCCGATAACTAAAATAAACAATAATCTAAATTCTCTTACCTTTTTCATATATCCTCCTACTTAATCCAAGTATAACATTGTTCTTAGTTAAAAGCAAACCAATTATATAAATTTCTAATTACTAAACATATTTTCAATAATAGTAATTAAGTAATTAGCTGTATCATCATCAATATTCTTTGCATTTTTAACAAAAGTTCTTATATCAGACAAATTAAACTTAAATGAGGAAGTATACTCTTTACCAAAGCTTTCAAAGAAAGATTCTATTACTTGTTTTAATTTTTCTTTATCTAACTTTTCTAATCCTAAAATCCATTCATGAAACTCCATTGCAGACTTAGAAAATTTATCTTCTATAAAATATTGCCCAAATATATTCCACGATGTTGGATAATGCTGATTAAGAGCTAATTTATCACTAGCAACAACTATATAATTATCATTATTAAGAATAGTTCCTACTACTGAAGATGATGGTAATATATTTATTAGTTTAGTTTTTAATTTTTCATATTTTAAAGAGTTATATTCTTCATTTCTAAAACCAGGCCCATCAAAATTATAAATCTTTTTAATTTTTTTAAATTTCTTTGATTCCATACTACCTGCCATAGCTAAATTTCCACCTTTAGAATGACCAACAACATATACATTATTATCAAAGAAATTAATATTTTTATCCAAATAATCTATAGCCTTTTTCTGAGTATAAGTAGGATATTCATAAATAAGTCTACAATTCTCTAACCAACCTATCATTGAATTATCAGTACCCTTAAAGCTAATAATAGTATCTAGATTAATTCTAAAAGTTACAGCTCCAAACTGTGTTTCATTCGTTAAAATATTTATAAAATTACTTATTTCTAATTTTTCATATCTTTTAGAATCTTTGATTAATTCTAATACTTCATAAGCCATTGGAATCATCACACTAGGAAAATCTTTTTTAAAATTCAAAGCATAATCATATAATTCATTTATACTTTTTACATCAGCAAAAGAAGATACAGGTAAATAAACCAAAATAGCACACATTAAACTATCTAGGCTATTCCATTTTACTTCACATAAGGAAGTATTTTTATAATATTTTAAATAATCATATATTGTATACATACCTAACTCCATTCTCCTATTAAACATCTATTATCTGAACACATTATAAAATAAAATTATAGTTTTTGTAAATGCCAACATAAAATTTCACATATCTAATTGTCAATTTTTATTTATTAATCTAGCTATCTCTTTAAATGTTCTTCTTTCCATTAATTTTTTCTCAATATTTAATCTTTCATCAAATGATAAATGCTTGTTTTTTATAATTAATCACCCTTTAAATTTAAGATTACAAGCACTATCAATTGAAATATTATAGTGATTTGTAGGAGTTACTACAATTACTTATTGTTATTACTGTTGCATTTACTTTTACAATTCAATATTACTACAGATAACGGTACTGAATTTTTTAATTTTTTAAATATTATTAAAGATACAAAAACAAAAATATATTTTTGTCATCCCTATTGTTCTGGCAAAAAAGGTACCAATGAAAGGCACAATGGAATAATAAGATATTTTATTTCTAAAAGTTCTTTGATAGAAAATTATTCATATAAAGATATAAACAAAATAGCTGAATGGATGAATAATTACCCAAGAAAAATATTAAATTATAAAACTCCCCTTGAAGCACTTCAAGAAGAGTTTAACAATAAATCAATTTTAAATAAAATTTATAAATTACAAGAAAAGATAAATTGTTTATAGTTATTTATTCCAATTTCCTTTTGACCAGCAGAAATATTTTTATTAATTATAATCGTTTAACTGATTATCATTTTCAAAAAATGAAAATAATAATCATAAACTCCATTAAGGTAAAAAATATTTCTGCTGGTCAAAAGTTTACTCGGCATAAAGCACCATATAAGCATATATAGTTTCATTCATAAAAAGTTGCACTTGACTTTTTAATTAATAATTATTTCGATTGATTTCTATATATTAAAGTTCGAACAGATTCTCTAATGGTGCCAGCAAGGAGTAGGTTTAACAACTCCTAGGCAAAAAGATGATAGTAAGCAATAAACTTACTAACTAAACTAGTTATAATATAAAAGAAAAGAAATGGAAACCCATTTCAATTATTTATTACATAAAATAAATATTTACTATTTCATTAAATCTATCTAATAATTTATTGTTTTCCACTCTTGCGTTAAATAATTTTTGCAATTCTAAATGAAACCATTTTAATTCTTCATAACTGTTGCATTCTGTAATAAGTGATTCTTTACCTAATTTTAAATACATATCATAGTCTGAAATTAAATTTTGCAACTTATCTGCAATTTCTACTATCAAAATATTATTACTAACATTTTTCAAACTTTCAATAAACTTTGTTTTTCTCTCTATATAATTAGAAATATTTTGATCTTCACTTAATTGCAAAACTCCATTTGCAATTTCTTGTCCATATCTATTTAGCAAATCATCATAATTATATTCAGTATCTTCAATAATGTCATGTAAATAACCAATGTATACAGTTGTTTCGTCACAACCAACGTTTTTTAACATGTTTCCAACCATAATACTGTGAAATGATAAGTCTATATTTTCTTTTTTTCTTTTTAATCCATTAAACGCTTTAAAAACAAAATGTATTATATCTTCTTCTTTTGTATACATTATACCACTCCTTATACCATTAATAATGGTTACTATGTTTTTATAAATCTATCAATTTTTTTAAACCACTTTTTACACTCTCTGATAATCCAAAATCATTACTGCCAATTTTTAAACAACATCTCATTTATCTATAATTATACACTAAAATCATATTATTTCATATAGTGACTTATCAAAATCATCATTTCTTTTTCTAGAGTTTCTTTCCATTGCATTATCATCTTTATCTTTTATATCTTTAATTTTCTAATCATTTATAATTACATGAGTATATAAGTCAACTGAAAAGTCATAATACTTATCTTTTTCTTTTTTATTAAACATTCTATCTTTCAAAAATTTTATAAGTTTATCAAATAGTATTTGTAAATTTTCTAATGAAGTTTTTAACACATTATTTTCTTTTTTTAATTCATTTATTTTTTCATCTTTTTTCTTTACTTTAGTATCAAGTGTTTTTAATCTCAATTCTAAACTATTATTATTTTAAATTAGTATATTAATTTGTTTGCGATTATATTTAAGTTCTTCATCGATATTAGTTAATGTTATAGATAATTCTTGTATATTTTGATATTCATTATTTGTTTTATCAACTTTTTCAATAAAGTTAATTATTTTGTCTTTATCTCCTTGTTTTAAAGATTCTTCAATCTCTAATTCTTTTTTAATAGACTTAATCATAGATTCCACCTTTCTATGATTTTTTCTAAAACACGAAAAAATCAATCATTTCTAATTGATTCTATATATCAAAGTTCGAATAGTTCGAACAGACTCTCTAGTGGTGCCCGAAGTCGGACTTGAACCGACACGGTATTGCTACCAGTGGATTTTGAGTCCACCGCGTCTACCATTCCACCATTCGGGCAAGTACAAGACAAATTATAACATACTTTATATAATTTGTCCTATAAATTTTAATTTTTTATTTAAGTAATAGCCTATGCTTTTTTATCCACAATTCACTAAAACTATAATCAATTATAAATATAATAATTGTAAATAAGATAAAAGTAAAAATCAAAACTAAAAACATAGCTAAAAGTGCGTTGGTAGGAATAATAGTATAAAAGTTAATAAACACAATGTCTAAAGAAATAAGTGAAAATAAAAATGTAGTTACGCAAAGAGAAATAAAAATAGACTCATAAATATATCTTATTATCCTCTTTTTTCTTATATCTTTAGCTATTTTAGATCTAAAAGATTTTTTGCTTTTACTACTTTTCTTATTAGTCATAGCAACACCTCAATCCCAAAATAAATATATCATGTGTAATGCTATATGTAAACATATTTTATTAAAACATTATTATTGATATTACATAACACATATTACTTAAAATAATTTAAAAAAAAGATAAAAAAAATGTCCAATTATAAAATAATTGCATATGATGATAACAAAGGAGTTTTTGCTATGAATAAAAATAATAATCCTAACTGCTATCCATATTTTCCTGGACCTACTGGGCCAACCGGACCTACAGGATTGCAGGGACCAGCTGGTATTCAAGGGCCACAAGGTGAACAAGGGCCAACTGGTCCAACAGGTCCTGCAGCAACAAATCCGGCCACATTTGCCTATAAATATAACGACGAGGGTACAGAATTAAACCTAACAGCCAATAAAACAGATAAAATTGCCTTAAGTATTGCTGGAGAAGCTTCTGGAATATCAGTAACACTAGAAAATAGTATGGTAATAAATAGTTATGGAACTTATAAAATAGAATACTTTTTTTCTGGATCAGCTGATAAAAACGTTGGTATAGTAACAGAAGTAGAAGTCAATGACATATCAGTAAATGGATCAGAAATAAGTAAAGATGTAACTGCTAATAATGAAGCAGATTTTCACGGAATCACAGTAGCAGTTCTTAACCCTTTAGATACAATCTATTTAGGTATAAGAGCTAATCAAGATACAGTAGTAACACCAGCACCAGATGTAAACGCTTACTTAATTCTAACTAAACTATCTTAATTATCCTCAGATACTTCTTGGTACTTAGAATGATATAAATCAGTATCAGTAGTATCTTTATTTTCTTCCACAAAATTTTTAATATCAGGTAAATCATCAATAGTAGCTAACCCAAAATAGTCTAAAAACTCACTAGTAGTCTTATAAAGAATGGGTCTTCCGATACCCTCACTTCTACCCACTTCCTTTAATAATCCTTTAGCTACTAGTTTTCTAATCATCTGGCTACTACTTACTCCTCTAATTTCATCAACCTGTAATCTAGTAATAGGTTGATTATAAGCAACAATAGCTAATGTTTCTAAAGCAGCTTGAGTTAAAATATTACTCTCAGGATTTTCTATTAATTTCTGAAAATATTGTTTATGTTCTTTTTTACTAGTAAGTTTAAAAGTATTACCTAAAAAATTAATTCTTATTCCACTATCATCTGACTCATATTTATCTTTCAAATTACCAAGTACTTGTTTAACTGTATCCATATCAACTCCCAAAATATCCATAAGTTGATTTAAAGTTAAACCATCTTCTCCTACCACAAATAATAATCCTTCTGTTATTGCTTCTAACTTCATGCTACCACCTCGACTATAATATTATCAAAATCATTTTCTTGATAAATAACCAATTCTTTTTTCTTAGCCATCTCCAAAATAGCTAAAAAAGTTACTACTACATATGGTTTATTAATTACTTCAAATAATTCAAAAAAATTAGCTTTCTTCTTTTCTTTTAATATGTTATGAATAGACTTTCTCCTTTCTTCTACTGTAATTTCTTTCTTAGTTACTGTAGTGGAAAGGGGTTTTTCAGCTTGTTTACGCTCTAAAAACTTTTCAAATGCTAACATCAAATCATCCAATGTGACATCATTAGAAATCACAGTATTTTCTTCAACATATTCCTTTAAACTTTCAGGAGCCTTAGTATAAAATTCATGGCGAAGAGATTCCATTTCCTTAAAGTTTTTAGTCATATCTTTATATTTCTGATATTCAACAAGTCTCTGAATCAATACTTCTCTAGGATCCTCTTCCTCAATTTCTTCATCATTTTGTTCACGAGGAAGTAACATTTTAGACTTCATTTCTATTAATTCACTAGCCATAACTAAATATTCACTAGCTACATCCAAATTTAAATCTTGCATACTTTTAATATAATCTAAATATTGATCAGTTATATCAACTATTTTAATGTCCCATATATCTACTTTAGACTCTTTAACTAAGTGTAAAAGTAAATCTAATGGCCCCTCAAAAGCATCTATTTTGACTTTGTAATTCATATTATCATCCACTTTACTCAAAATATACTACCATTATAACATAAACAGGCAAATCTATGATATAATTTTATCAAATCAAAGGAGAATAACTAATATGAAAAAGTTTATAATGCGTGATGAAGAATTCATATGCGAAAATTGTCATAAAAATGTCAATAGACTAAATTATACAGCTAGGGATCATTGCCCTTATTGTTTATACTCTAAACATGTAGATATCACACCTGGTGACAGATTAAATGAATGTAAAGGATTACTAGAACCAGTGTCAATAGAAAAGTTTAAAGATACCTATAAAATTGTATATAAATGTAAAAAATGTAAGCAAATTCATAAAAATATCATGGCTAGAGATGATGACTATAATAAAATTATAGAATTATCTAAGGCTGAACTATAAATCAGCTACTGTTTTAGCCTGTAGCAATTTTTCTAAAGTTGTATACTTTGGTGCTCTCAAAGAAGCAGCAGACAAATCTCCTAACTCAATTTTTTTAGGAAGTAATATTGGTTCACCATCAAGTTCAATCAAATATTTATTAGGATATCTCCTAGAAGGGATATACTTTTTTACTTTAGCATAATATGTAATTCCTGAAACAGGTCTACCTACATAAATAGCCACATACTTAATTTTATCGATATTTTCCTTACGAATTCTAACGTAATACCAACGATGTTCTCCTAAAAAAGCTTCATTAAAACCATCTTTGTAACCTGGATAAACAACTGTATCAAAGTTATCAACTACACCTGATTTATATTTATCAGGTTCATAATCTCCCTTATAACCATCAATAGTTATTCCATAATTTTCTTTCAAAAAAGAATCAATCTCTGTAAGATAAGCATCAATTGCGTCTTCAAGTAAGGCATTTCTAGGATAATTCCTCTTATTAATATCATTAAAAATTTCTGAAACTTTATCCATTTTATCAATAAGCCCCGAATCAATATTAAACGTTAATTGTTTTCTTTCTCTTGTATTTAATCTTTCTTCAATAATATCTCTTGCGTAATTCATAAATTAACCGCCTCCGTTACCTCTTTAACCTTTTTATCCTTAGTTTTGGCTTTAAATACTTTTCTAAAAAATTGCCCCTTTATTTTAGCAGGAAAATTAATAGTAATAGGATTAGTTGAACTCTTACCACCAATAATAGTAGTCGTTTTATGGTACTCTTCATGCTCGATTTTGATCATATTATCCCTCCTTCATGACTTAAGGATAACACACTCTGAAATAAAAATCAACTATAAATTTTTATAGCAGATTTATTTAACTAAGAAAAAGCCCTATTCCCCATTACGAGAAATAAGACTTATCTAATTTTTTGGTTTAAAAAATAATGTAAAAATAAAAGTAAATACTATAGCTGCCGTAATACCAGAAGCAGTTAAATCAAACATTCCCATCAAAAGTCCCATAATTCCCATATCACTTGCTTTAGCCAAAGCCCCATGGATTAATGAATGACCAAAACTAGTAATTGGTACCAACGCTCCTGCTCCTACGTAATTAATAATTTGATCATATATACTAAAAGTATCCAAGAAAGATCCTACTACAACAAATATACTAGTAATATGACCCGCAGATAATTTAGTATTATCTAAAATAATTTGGCCTATTAAACAAATAAGTCCACAAAACAAGAATGAATTTATATATATCATTATTTAATAACCTCCAAACTAACAGCATGAGCAATACTCAAAATATTTTCATGTTGAAATACCATTGTAGGAGAAAATAAAGCACCTGTTGCTACTAATAATACTTTTTTAATTTTCTTTTTTCTAAGCATTTCCATTATTAAACTATAATTAACTAAAGCACTACATACTGGTCCAGAGCCACCCGCTAATACTTCTTTTTGGGTTTCTAAATCATAAAGCATAACGCCACAATCATTATAATTACTACTAATATCTATTCCATATTCAGTCTTCATAAAATCTATTAGGATTTCTTTTCCATATAATCCTAAGTCCCCTGTTAATATAAGATCATAGTAACTAGGTTCTCTATTCATATCCTTCAAATGTCTATAAATAGTATCAGCTGCAGCTGGTGCCATAACACTACCCATATTAAGAGGATCAGTTTGATTATAATCAAGTATTCTTCCAATAGTTGAACTTTCTACTTTAATTCCCGTGTTTTCTAAAGTAAGTAACATACTAGCTCCACCAGTAGCTGTAAATGTAGCTGTTTTAGGTTTAGGAGCTCCATACTCTGTTGGATTACGAAATTGCTTTTCACTAGACATATTATGGGAAGAAGTTGAAGTAATAACATTTTTAACTTTACCACTATCAATCAAACTACTTCCTAAAATAATTCCCTCAATACTAGTAGCACAGGCACTATAAATACCCAAAAAAGGAAAATTAAATTTTTCAGATGAATAACATGAAGAAGTAATTTGATTCATTAAATCACCCGATATAATAACATCTATATCTTCTTTATTTTTTTTAGCTTTCTTTAAAACTAAACTAATACTTTCTTCTAATACTTTAGCTTCTGCCGTCTCCCATGATTTTTCACCATTATATAAATTATCAAATGTCTTATCAAAATACTTTTTCAAAGGTCCCTTTGCCTCATATGGTCCAGCTACAGTACTAGTTTCATCCACAAATACATTTTTATATTCAAAAGTCATAATTACCCTCCCATAATAATTAATCTAAGAAGTCCAAAAAACCAAGCTGATACTACTCCATATAAAATAACACTACCTGCAAGTTTAAATATATTGCTACCAAGTCCAAATATAGGTCCCTCTTTTCTATATTCAATTCCTGCACTAGTCATTGAATGAGCAAATCCTGTAATAGGAATAATTAATCCACACTTACAGAATGTTACCCATTTATCAAAAAAGCCTAATGCTGTAAATAAACTAGCTAAAAATATTAAAGTAACTAGCATAAATGTAGATGCATCTTTTGTAGATATATCAAACCATCCTACATAACATTCAGTCAATACTTGTCCTATAACCCCTACTAATCCACCTGTTACAAATGCTATAAAAGCATTTTGAACCCTTGTTTCAGTAGGTTTATGTTTATTAACTATTTCTTCATACTTCTTTTTTTCCATTTTCATCACCTACTACTATTATGTAAATATTTAAATATTTTTATACAAAAATAAAAGAGATATTCAATCTCTTAAGCAACTTCTTTCCTTAACTTTTGGAGAATCTTACTTTCTTCTCTTGAAACTTTAACTTGAGAAAGTCCCATCATTTTACTAGTTTCACTCTGAGTCATATCCTCAAAATAACGATACTTAATAAGTCTTTGTTCTTCTTCTGATAATCTAGTTAAAGCTTCTTTTAAATCAAGTACATCTTCATTGAATCCTTTTTCTTGATATGGAATAGTATCATATAAGTTAACATCTTTATCACCATCATCACTATTAACTATATAATCAAAACTAAGTACAAATTGTTTAGACATTAATGCTTCTTGTATTAGTGAAATATCTATTTCAGAAAACAAAGATATTTCTTCTAATGTAGGTTCTCTTAGTAATTTATGCCTCAATGTATTAGAAACATCTTCTACTATTTTAGCTATTTTAAGTAAATTACGATTTGTTTTAATATTTCTATCTTCTCTAATATATTTAAGTATTTCTCCTTTAATCCACAAATATGCATATGAAGAAAATTTGGTATTAGAGTTCTCTTTATAGTTATCATAAGCTTTTTTTAATCCAATCATACCTACTTGTTTTAAATCTTCTATATCGTAATAATAATGAAATTTATTAGCATAAGCTAAAATTAGGTTTTCATATTTAAGTAATTCTTCTTCAAAAGTATTAGTCATATTATCATCCTTTTTAAATATTTATTAATCGAAAGGCACCAAGTTCATTACTACTACTTTCTATATTCTGAAAGGCTAAATTAATTTCTTTAGTAACTTTTCTATGTATAATGGAATCATATCCACATACTACTAATTTTCCATCATGCATAATAACATCAAAATAGTGATCCATAATACTTTTAATACCGACTTCATCAATGGATGTTAGATTTTCCAGATTAATAACAAAGTAACGTATTCCTTGTTCATATATCATTCTATCTAATTCTTCATTTAATTGTTTAGATGTTCTTTCACTAAGAATTCCTTCTAAACGCACAAACAACATACCACGTACAAACTCCATATTAATTTTGAACATATCTCACCTCTTGTTTTATGTATATTTAATATAGCTCTTTTTTAATAATTTTTATACACTTTCGACAAAAGATGTCAAAACTTCCCATAGAAAAATAACTGAACATCAACTATTCAGTTATTTATATTTAATTATTCTACAACAAATGGATCAGAACTTGTGCCTATTCCAGAAGCTTTAACATTTGGTTTTATGTTTATTACAGGTCTAACAGGACTAGGCATTATTAACAATTTGCTACCTGAAACATTATCTTGATTTCTATAAACGATCCAACCTCTACCATCAGTTTTATCAAAACCGCCTGGATTAATCATAAATGTATCAATATCACTATATAAATACCATGCAGACATTTTTTTATTTATGTAGCCACCAGCATATACTACTTCATCATATGAAATTAATCCAATTTTTTTATATAAAATACCATGATTATTATCATCATTAGTACAAGTAAAATTTACAATATATTTATCATATACAGGTGCAATTATATTATTATATCTATAAGTAGAGTTTGCTTTAACCTTCGCTTGTTCACAAAAAATGCCATCAGTTATATAAGAATCATAATTAACTAATTTTAAAGTATACCAATTTTCTAATTCTTTCAATAAGTTACTGTTAGAAAAATAAAATGTTTCATAATCCGATGTAGTATCCCAAGAATAGGCACTATTATCATTAATGCCTTCTTTCATAATAATTCTTATCGTTCCATCTTCATTTATTCTTACTATTCTCCACGTAAGCCCTGCAAATGATACATAATTATTTTCTACATTTCCTCTAAAATAATATGTTGGATCTCCTGTATTAGTAGCAGTTGATTTATATAAGCCACTTGCATCTCTAGAATCCTCATAAGTAGTAGTTAATGTTGGTTCTGCATCTATTACTTCATATTTTTTTCCAAATATTGATACTTTCTCTGCCTGCTTTACTTTAATATTAATTTTGTATTCTTTAGTTACTGTTTGATCTGTACTAGTAATAGTTACTTTATAGATATTATTACCACCTACTAGACTTACTTCACTATTATTTGATATTACTTGATTATCTTTTTCTATCTTTACATTAGCTAATGAATACTTAGGTACTATATTTAACTTAGCTGTTGTATCACTATCTAACTCTACTTCATAGTTCCAGTCTTTATTTTCAACTTTAGTTAAACTGGTATCTCCTATAGTTATATTTTTTATATCAGTATTACTTCTTAATGCTTGTTCTTCTTCTGATATTACTTTAGCATTTGAATATACATTTACTGTTGCTGTAAAGGTTTGTCCTCCTATAACGCTTAAATCTGCATTTTCATCTAACCACATTTTTAATCTAAATGTCTTTAAATAATTATTAGTATTTCCTGCTACTTCTCCCTTGTAGATACTCTTTTCTACATTATTTCCAACATCAGTAGTAGTTTGTACTAATTTACTATATAGGGTTGGTGTTAGTAATTCTGTTTGATCTATCCCATCTTGAAGATATACTTTTATATTATCTTCACCCATAGTAGAAGTAGCTTTCTTTCTTAGTGTTACTTCATATGGTATTACTTCATTTCCTGTATTTGTTCCCTCTACTTTGAAATCAAATACATTATTATCTCCTACTAATTCTTTACCCTTAGTATCTGATATTGGTTCTGCCTCAGTTATACTTATTCCATTACCATTAGTATTATTTTCTGTATACAAGAACTTTAATGTACCAGTGGTAACTACATTATCTGTAGTTCCTTCTTTAGTATAAGTAAATACTGCATATGTTACTCCTATAGTTATTAAAAATAAACTTAATATTCCTAATACTGAAAATAATATCTGTTTACTTTTATTCTTATCTTTCATTATAAAGAACCTCCTACTACCTATTCTTTACTAAATTATACAAATAATACTATCTCTAGCCTCTACTTTATTTATAAATTTATTATACACGTTTTGCGTGTATAATTCAATACAAACTTTCCGTGTATGAGGGAATACCTTAGAGGTGTAGAATATGAATAGATTAAAAGATCTCAGAGAAGATAAAGACTTATTTCCAAAAGATATAGCTAAAATTTTAAACGTAACCCAACAACAATATTCTCGCTGTGAAACTGAAGAAAATCAACTATCATATGATGGATTAATTAAACTAGCATTATTCTACAAGACATCAATCGATTACATCTTAGGAATTACTGATATTAAAGAACCATATCCAAGACATTCTAAAAATAAAAGAACATTATCTAAAGTATAAAAAAATAATAATAGACTCAACACCTATCATTATTTTTTTTATTTTCTAACCAATCTAAACCATCTAACACTAATTTATTTAATTTCTGAAATATATATAATGAACATATCAATAACACTACAAATATCAAACTAATTTGAAAATTAAGTGCTGAAATATTGAAAAACTTATATTGAAAAACAGAACAATAAATAAATCCTAATAATAGCATTATCCATAAAGTACGTCTAAACCAATTAAATGGCTGACATAAACGATATAAAAATATAAACCCTGTCATACCAGTTAAAAATACTACTAAACTAGAAACAACATCTTCATTTAAATTAAACCCATATTTAAATAACATAATCATAATAACATTAAATACTACAGTAAGTGCAGCTGGTACACTTTTACTAACAACTTTAAGTAAAAAGTTACCCTTAACAATATCAGTATTTGGTTCAAGTGCTAATACAAATGATGGAATACCAATAGTAAATCCAGTAATTAACGTTAACTGTATTGGAATAAAAAAATATTTGCTAGATAAAAATACACATATTAGAATCAAAAAAACTGTAAATATAGTTTTTACTAATAATAAAGATGCACTTCTTTCAATATTATTAATAGTTCTTCTACCCTCTCCTACTATATGGGGCATAGCTGAAAAATTAGAATCTAATAAAACAAGTTGACTAACATTACGACTAGCCTCCATACCACTAGCCATAGCTATACTACAATCAGCTTCTTTTAAAGCTAATACATCATTTACTCCATCACCTGTCATTGCAACTGTATGTCCATTAGCTTTTAATATCTCTATAATTCTTTTTTTCTGTATCGGAGTAACTCTACCAAATATGTTATATTTCATAACAGCATCTTCTAACTGTTTATCATCTAAAGTACTAGCATCTATTCCATTAACATTTTCAAGTCCAGCTCTCTCTGCTATTTTAGATACAGTCCTATAATGGTCACCAGATATAATTTTTACTTCAACACCCTGTTTTTTAAAATACTCTAGTGTCACCTTAGCATCACTTCTTACTTTATCTTGAATCAAAATATAACCAACAACTTCTAAATGTAAAGGTCTTTCTTTAAGTAACTCTTTACTATAAGCAAGTACTAATACTCTATAATCATTTTGGTATAAAGCAATTTTATCTTTAACTTTATCTACTTCATCTCCTAAAACAAATTCTGGAGCTCCTAAATAATAAGTTCCGATTTCAATAAATGTAACCCCAGAAAACTTACGTTGTGAAGAAAAAGGTAATATCTGCTGTGACACCCATTCTTTCTTTACACCACAATCTTCCTCTAAAGCTAAAGAAGTAGAATTACGTTCAGTTATAGCACCAAGCATTTCTGCAATAATATTTTTCATTTCTTTTATATCATGCCCATTATCAGCAATAAGATTATTAACTTCCATCTTACCTTCAGTAATAGTTCCTGTTTTATCCAAACAAATAACGTCAACTCTAGCCAAAGTCTCAATACAATATAACTGCTGCACTAATACTTTATATTTAGATAATCTAATAACACTAACTGCCATAACTGAACTAGTAAGTAAAATTAATCCTTCAGGTATCATTCCTATTAATGCTGCAACTGTAGAAAATACAGAAGTATATATGTTATTAGTTATACTATACTGATTATAGAAAAATAAAATACCTATTGGAACAATAAAGAAAGATATTATTTTTAATAATTTCTCAAAAGAATTTAATATTACCGAATTACTTTTCTTATTATATTTAGCCCCACTTGATATTTGAGAAATATAATTATCACTACCAATATGTTCCACCCTAACATAACAATTACCACTAACTACAAAACTACCAGATAACAAAGTATCTCCCTTTTTCTTTAATATTGGGTCTACTTCTCCTGTTAAAAAAGATTCATTTACTTCTATTTCTCCATCTAGCAAGGTAGAATCTACTACTATTTGATTACCAGTTTCAAAATATAATACATCATCTAAAACAATTTCATTAATTTCTATTTTCTGCTGTTTACCATTACGAATAACTGTTACTTTAGAAGATGCTAGTAATGATAATTTATCAATAACTTTCTTAGAAATAATTTCTTGTATCGTACTAATAATAGTATTACATATAATAACACCCATAAACAAGCAATTTTTTAATGATTGAAAAATAGTACCTTGTATTACTCCAACCACAATAATAGCAGCACCTAATACTATGTTTAAAAAGTTAAAATATGTAAAACAGTTATCTCTAATAATCTTAGGAATAGTTTTGGTAGTAGGCTGATTATCATAGTTAACCATTCCATTTTCTATTCTTTCATTTACCTGTTCTTCTGTTAATCCTTCTTTAAAATATGGTTCGTATCTTTCAATTAATCCCATAATAACACCACTCTCTAAAGTTATTATAACACGAGAAAAGATAGAATACTAAAAACTTAAAAAACTACAAGAAAAAAGTGTCAAATGACACTAATTTACTTATTAAAATAGTTTTATCTAAAGTATTTATATCTATCTTCTAGTTTAACCATTTTTTACAATGTAGCCTTATAATAAGTTTCTGTTCGTTAGCCCTCGATTTTGTCCCACACTTCCTTTAGCCCCAATATCACTATTGATGCTTTGTGCTTCCCTAACACTTCGTCGATACCTACGCGTGTATTGGACTTTCACCAACTAGATATATGCCATGCACGACATACCAAAAAAAGCTATTAACAATTACCATGTTAATAGCTAATGATATTTAAAAGCTAAGTCTGCCAACCACTATATCTCTTAAATTATCTCCTAATATTTGTAGAAAGTTTTTCTTACTTACATTTTTATTAACTATAAGATCATATTTCCCTATCAAATTATTACCATCAAATACCTTTAGTTTGCCAACTACATCATTCTTTTTTAATGGTAAAGAAATTTTATCAAGTTCAACTTTTTGAGTATATTCTTTAGCTGCCTCATTCTTCTTTTTCAAAATAGAAATTTCTTCTTTAGTAACAATTTCAACTTTCCCACTATTACTACGTTCAACTTTTACCTTATCGACAACTTCATCTTTCTTTCTTAAAACAGATACCTCGTAAAGATTAAAGCCATAATCAAGTAAGGCTGTTGTTTCCTGATTTCTTACTTTACTAACATCTTCCCCTAACACGATAGCTAATATTCGCATACCATTACGTTTACTAGTTACTGCCATACAGTACTTAGCAGCATCAGTAAACCCAGTTTTTAATCCATCAGCGCCCTCATAAAACCTAACCAATTTATTAGTATTAACTAACCAAAATTTATTAGGAGTATCAACTCTTAAATAATCTTCATATAAAGAAGAAAATTCAAATATCTGCTCATGCTTCATAAGTTCTCTAGCTATAATACTTAAATCATAAGCAGAAGAATAATGATTATCTTGATCTAATCCAGTAGGATTAACGAAATTAGTATTTTTAAGGCCTAATTCACGTACCTTATCCATCATCATCTTCACAAAATTATCTTCACTACCAGCAATTCTTTCAGCTAACGCAACTGTAGCATCATTAGCAGAAGCCATACTAATACCTTTCATCAGATCTCTAACCGTCATTTCTTCACCAGGTTGTAAGTATATTTGAGTACCACCATATCCAGAAGCATTACTACTTACTTTGATAACTTCATCCCACTTCAAAGTGCCTTTCTCAATACTTTCTAGAATTAATAATTGAGACATCATCTTAGTTAAAGAAGCAACTGCTACTCTATCGTTCATGTTTTTTTCAAATAATACAGTTCCAGTATTAACCTCCACTAAAATAGCATTTCTAGCATTTGTAGCTAATTTTTCTTCAGCTCTAACCCAAACAGGAACACTTAATAAAAAAATACTAAAAATAACAAATATTTTTTTCACTCTTTACACCTCACTTAAAAATATGCTAATAAAAAAAAGATATTAATATTTTGTAATAAGATAATAAAAAGATGATATTATTAAATAGGTGAGATTATGAAAAAAGCAAATAAACTTATACTTATAATTATTATAATTATATTAACCATAGGATGCAGTAAAGATAATAAGCCTACTATTAAAGAAAAAGAAATTAATAATAAAATAAATACTTCTATTTCTTACTATAAAAAAGAAAACTATAATCGCTATTTAAATTATAAAAGTAAAAATAAAAATTTAAGTGATGAAGACATAATCACATATGTAAATATTGGACTAGATATGCCATACTACACTAATACTAAAGAAACTCCAGACTTAAATAAAATTTATATCCTATCAAATAAATATTTATATATGCCTAGTACTTATACACCAGACAATTTAACTATTATCAATTCTGAGTACACAAATGGTACTAAAAAATTAGTTAGTTATGCCAAAGAAGCATTTGAAAAACTAGCAACTGATGCCAAAAAAGAAGGTTTTACTATTAGAGCCATTTCAGCCTACCGTTCCTATCAATACCAAGAAGTTTTATATAATAAATATGTAAGTCAAGATGGAGTAGAAAAAGCTGATACCTACTCTGCTAGACCTGGATACTCTGAGCATCAAACTGGATTAGTAGTAGATGTAGATAACGGTATAATTGATTTTAATAAATTTGAAAGCACCAAAGAATTTACTTGGATGAGTGAAAATTCTTACAAATATGGATTTATTTTAAGATATCCAAAAGATAAAGAAAATATAACTGGATATACTTATGAAGCATGGCACTATCGCTATGTAGGGCCTGAAATAGCCACGAAAATAAAAAATTTAAATATTACTTTTGATGAATACTACACAAAATATATTAGTAATTAAAAAGAATATAGGATTGTCTCTATATTCTTTTACTATTTTCTAATTTTTCTTCAATTCTTGAACACTTAGCTGAAATTCTAAACAATGAATAATCAAAAATTAAAATTATTCCAATTAATATGTATATCATTTCACACCTCATAATATTTCTTCATGTAAGAAAGACTCATCTTCTATGGTATAAAAATCAGTAATATCAATATCAACAGGCTTAGCATCTTCCTTTAAATATAATGTACATAATACATCACCAATATTAACATTATTACCAATTTTCTTCTTTAAGACTATCCCAACTGATGGATCGATTTTATCCTCTTTAGTAACTCTTCCACCACCTAAATCAAGTGATAGTTTACCAAAACGATATGCATCCATATCTATGATATGTCCACTCTTAGTAGAAGTTACATCCTGTTTATTCTTACTAACTCTTAAAGCATCAATATGCCCACCCTGGGCTTCAACCATCTCTAAAAATTTCTGTAGAGCACGCCCACTTTTTAGACTTTCATCTACTCTTCTAGCTGCTTCTTCTATTGAGATATCTAATCCAAGTTCTACCATTTTACTAGCTAAAGCTTTGCATAAGGCAACTAAATAATTATTTTCCTGATTAGATAAAATTTTCATTACCTCTAATACTTCTAAGGCATTCCCAATAGAAGTACCTAAAGGTACATCCATATAAGTTATCATCGTTTCTACATCACGATTATACTTTTTACCAATTAATTTCATAATCTTAGAAATTTTAACAGCATCCTCTTTAGTCTTTAATAAAGCACCCTCACCTACTTTAACATCTAAAACTATCTTTGATGCTCCACTAGCAATCTTTTTACTCATAATACTAGAAGCAATTAAAGGGATAGATTCAACAGTACCTGTAACATCACGAAGTGCATAAACCTTTTTATCAAGTGGAGCTAAATCAGTAGTTTGACTGATAATCGCAAATCCTACAGTATTAAGTTGATTAATAAATTCCTCCGTAGTTAAATTAACTCTAAACCCAGGAATACTCTCAAGTTTATCAATAGTACCACCAGTATGCCCAAGACCTCTACCACTCATTTTAGGAACCTTTACTCCTAAAGAAGCTGCAATACTACCTACTACTAAAGTAGTCTTATCACCAACACCACCAGTAGAATGTTTATCTACAGTTACACCATTAACTGAACTTAAATCTAATATCTCACCACTCTTAATAAAAATATCAGTTAATTCAAATATTTCTTCATTCTCCATTCCACGTAAGCATATTGCCATAAGTAATGAACTCATCTGATAATCTGGTATTTTGCCATTATAAAAGCCTAAAAAAGCATACTCTAACTCTTCTCTAGTTAATACCATACCAAGTCTTTTCTTATTAATAATATCCACTATTGTCACTATAGCCACCTTCTATTCTAAATATATTATACTAGATATTATTAAAAAATAATAGACCTAAAAAAAGATAACCATCAGGTTACCTCTTAACGTATTCTTCTTTCAATTAAATCAACCATTCTCTTTGGATCATCTAACATTTTTTCATACAAAGATTGATGATTGCGTAGTTCTTTGATTAATTGCATTTCATTCTTAGCTAAATTAATCCCATATTTTTCATCATCACTAGCCACAACATATTCATCAGTACCTAAAAAGTAATTAATTTCTACATTTAATTCATTAGCTAAATCAATTAATGTATCTAACGTTGGGGTTCTTACACCACTTTCATAACATGAAATACTAGTCTTAGTTAAACCAACTCTGCTTGCAAGTTCTTGCTGAGTTAAATGATTTAACTTACGAACCTCACGAAGTCTACTTTTAAATAGTAACATATCGATTCCTCCTAGTTCAATATAGAACCAATTATAGAGAAATCATGTCGTATTTTGGGTTAAGTTAACTAGAAAGAAACTTTGTACTAATTATCATGTTTTTCGGGTTCTTCTTTAGATTTAGAAGATAAAAATGTTACTTTTTCAGCAACTACTTCTAAACGATTAACATTACCTGTCTCTTTTTCTACTATTCTAGATTGAAGTCTACCTTTTACTCCAACAATATCCCCTTTACCACAATACTCAACAGTAGAGGCAGCAACATTATCCCATAAAAGACAATCAATAAAATCAGTATCATATTCACCATTCATATTTTTAAAGCTACGAGGAACAGCTAACGTTATATAAGACATTCTCTTACCATTTTCTGATTCCCTTAACTCTGGCTTACGTACTAATCTTCCAACCAAAACCACCTGATTTAACATATTATCCCTCCTTTCTGCTCTAATACTACCCTAAACAAAAATTAAAAGCAAATCGCAGAAATTAAAAATTCTAGACAAAATAAAAGAGAAAAAAGAATTTTCCCTAGGAGAATTTTCATTTTTCTCATTAAAAAGTACCATAAATAATTAAAAACATACAAATTTAAATTTTTTTAAGTAATTGATTCAATTCTACTGCATATTCCATAGGTAATTCTTCTCTAAACTTCTCCAAGAAACCTAAAATAATAAGTTCCATGGCTCTTTCTCTATCTATACCTCTACTCATTAAATAGAATAATTTATCTTCATTTATCTTTGAAACAGTAGCTTCATGCTCAATACTACTACTAGTATTTAAAACTTCATTTACAGGAACTGTATCACTTTTAGAAAGATTATCTAAAATTAAAGTATCACATTTAACCATAGCTATACTATTATCTGCATCTTTACCAATAGATACTTTACCACGATATGTAGCATTACCACCATTCTTAGCAATACTCTTAGAAAGAATATTACTACGTGTATTTTTTCCAATATGAATCATTCTAGCACCTGTATCTTGCTCCTGATGATTAGTAGCAACACTAATCGTAATACAAGTACCATTAGATCTATCACCCTTTAATACACAACATGGATATTTCATAGTGATGTTACTTCCAATATTACCATCAATCCATTCCATAGTACCATCAGTATCAACTAAAGCTCTCTTAGTAACTAAATTATTAACATTAGTAGCCCAATTTTGAATAGTACTATAACGGCATTTACTTCTTTTGCCAACATATATCTCAACTACTGCCGCATGCAAACTAGACTCACTATAATTAGGTGCAGTACACCCTTCAATATAATGAAGTTCACTATCATGATCAACTATAATTAATGTTCTTTCAAACTGTCCCATACTACGACTACTAATACGAAAATAACTTTGAAGTGGGCGATCCAACTTAGTATAAGGTGGAATATAAATAAAACTACCACCACTAAATACTGAACCATTTAATGCCGCAAACTTATTTTCAATATTAGAAACAATTTTCCCAAAATACTTTCTAGCTATATCAGGATAATGTTTTAAACCATCTTCAATAGATGTAAAAATAATATTTTTCTTACGAAGTTCATCTATCATATTATGGTAAATTACTTCACTCTCGTATTGAACACCCATTCCATCTAAATGATTTTCACTTTCTAATACTCCTAAATTATCAAGTTCATCACGAATCTTCTTAGAAACGTCATCCCAATCACCAGTAATTTCTGAATTATTACTAACATCTTGTCCCTTGTAATAAATAACTTCATCAAAATTAATATCTATTTTAGGTCCAAATGAAGGTAATTCAATCTTATTAAAATAATCATAACTTTTCTTCCTATAGTCAAGAACCCATTTATCTTCTTTCTTAATATCAGAAATTTTCTGAATTGTATCACTACTAAGTCCTCTTAATTCCATGATATCACCAACTTTTCTATTTACATTTTATCAATTACTTTTTTCAATGATTCAAACGGTAAGAAAGCACACTTTTTACGATTAGGTTGTTTATAAATTTCATCATAAACATTTAACTCTCCAAGTATTTCCTTATCATATGGCTTTTCATCTAACATATTTTCATACTGTGTTAATATCTGCAAAGCTTCTTCCCTACTTTTTCCAATAAGTAAACGAATCATAATACTAGTAGCACTAGTACTAATAGCACATGCTTCTCCATCAAAATGAATATCTTTAATGATTCCATCTTCTAATTGATACTGTATATCCAAATTATCAATACAACTTTCATTATTAGTATTCAATGTAATAGAATTACTATCATCTACTAAACCACGATTAAGTGGATTTTGATAATTATCTAGTATAATTTCTCTTCTTATATTAGGATCCATATTATCACCTCTATAATATAATTTTAAATATATCTTTACTTTCTATTAGTGCCTTTACTAATTGATCAATTTCTTCCTTAGTATTATATAAATAAAAACTAATACGACATGTATTTTTAACATTTAAATCTTCTTTTAATATTTTAGCACAGTGATTACCAGCTCTAACACAAATATGATAATAATTTAAGTAAACAGCTGTATCTTGACTAAATACATCTTTAATATTAAATGCTACTATTCCACCAGGAATATCTTTATTATATACTTCAATATTATCTATATCTTCAAGTTTTGAAACTAAATACTGTTTTAATTCCATTTCATAAGCTTGAATTTTATCCATACCAATTTTATTTAAGTAATCGATAGCTGCCCCCATGCCAATCACGCCAGCAATATTAGGAGTACCAGCTTCAAGCCTAGATGGCAAGTTTTTATATTCTACTACACCAGTACTATCAAAACTAGTATTCATACCTCCACCTACACTAGTAGGATATAAATCTTCTAATAATTCTTCTTTTCCATAAAGAACGCCTACTCCTGTTGGGCCTAACATTTTATGAGCTGAAAAAGCTAGAAAATCTATATTTAATTCCTGCACATCTACTTTTCTATGGGGAACACTTTGAGCTCCATCAACTACAAAGTAAATACCTCTATTCTTACATATTTTACCAATATCATAAATAGGTCTAAGATCACCTAAAACATTAGTAACATGTGCAAGTGATATAACTTTAGTTCTATCAGTAATACTATTAATAACATTATCAATAGTTACTAAATGATTATCAAGTGGAATATATTTTACTATAATCCCCATTTCTTTTTCTAACTCCAACCAAGGAAGTACATTAGAAGCATGTTCAGCTTTAGTAATTAAAACTTCATCTCCTGGCTTTAGTTTTCTTTTCATAAAACCAAACACAACTCTATTTAAAGAATCAGTAGCACCAGCAGTAAATATAATTTCTCTACTATTATTAGCATTAATAAAATCTCTTACTTTGTCACGAACCCCTTCATACATAATATCTACTTTTAAACTATTATCATAGTCTCCCCTATGACTATTAGCAGTATACTTAGTATAGTATTCAACAACCTTATCAACTACACATTTAGGTTTCAAAGTAGTAGCCCCATTATCAAAATATATAATACCGGTATCTAATATTTCAAAATCATCACGATTCATACTACCCCTCCCTTCTATATATTATTAATCTTAGAAATAAACTTATCAGTCTCCTCCATAGATAATAACATTTTACCTACTAAAAAGGATTGTATTAATAATAAACGTGCCTTATCTTCATCTATTCCTCTACTCATCAAATAAAACATATCATCACTAGAAAACGATCCAATATAAGCAGAATGTTCAGCTTCAACATCATAATTATCAATGAACAAATTAGGCAAAATTCTTGATAAATTAGCATAATCAGTAATAATTTTATTATCCTGTAAACAAACACATCCAAAACTTTCTTTACTAACTACCCCATTAACATCAAATATTAGTTTATGATTATCTAACACAAGTCCATTATTAATAAGAGAACTCTTAGTATCACTTTCTTCATGTAAAACTGTAAATTTAACTTTAGAATCCTTAGAAATAACAGTACTATAAATAAATTCTAAAACAGCACCTCTACCTGATAAAGAAATTCTAACATTATTATTACCATTAAAAATCAAACTATCAACACGTAAATTACTATTTTCATTTAAAATAATATTAAGATTAGTATTAACATTACTACCAAGTATCTTAACATGACAGTTAACATTATCATTAACCGTAATATTGATATCATTTAAATAATCATTAAGTTCCAAATAAACATTACTATCTTCTTTAATAATAATATTTTTCTGTCCCAATAATTTAGCATCATCTACTATTTTACCATTGTTCAATAATAGTTTATTCATGAGTAGTAGTCCCACTTACATCATTCACACATTCAAAGCCATTTTCTTCTATTTGTTTAGCTAAACTACTCGAACCAGTCTCAACAATCTTACCATCTTTCATAACATGAACATAATTAGGGTGAATATAATCTAAAATACGAGAATAATGAGTAATAATTAAAACTGAAGTATTAGGATTTTCTTTTAAATAATCATTAATATTATCACAGACAATTCTCAAACTATCTACATCAAGTCCAGAATCAAGTTCATCTAATATTATGAAACTAGGTTTTAAAATCTTTACCTGTAATATTTCATTTTTCTTTCTTTCTCCACCAGAAAAATCTTTATTAATAGAACGATGCATCATAGCAGGATCCATTTTTAATTCTTTCATGCCTTTTTCCATTAATTGAATAAACTGATAAATCCCGATACTATTACCAATTTTACTAGTAAGTGCAGTTTTCAAAAATTCACTATTACTAACCCCATCTATACTTAATGGTGATTGCATAACTAGAAAAATACCCTTTCTACTACGTTCATCTACTTGAAGATTTAAAATAGATTCATCATTATATATAATATCTCCACCAGTAACTATATAATCACTACTACCCATAATTACCTTAGATAAGGTACTCTTACCTACACCATTAGGTCCCATAATAGCATGAATACTACCATCTTCAATAGTCAAAGAAAAATTATCAAGTATTTTCTTGTCATCCTTTGTAACTACATCTATATTATTAATTACTAAACTCATAATCATCACCTATTCTATAATATCATTAAAATATATTTCTTTAAAGCAGATATAGTATAACATAAAACAACATATTTTTCTTTAAAAAGATGAATAAAATATATTTTTTTATTTCAATATAATAGTGGATACTCGCTGTATTCACCAAAAATGCTTCGGCATTTTTTATTTTTATGATAAAATTAATTTGGAGAGTGATAAAATGGATTGTTTATTTTGTAAAATTATTGAAGGTAGTATTCCTAGTAAAACTATTTATGAAGATGATATAGTTAAAGTATTTCTAGATATTAATCCCAATACTAATGGGCATTGTCTAGTAATACCTAAAAAGCATATTGTAACTATTGATGAAGCAGATGACGAGTTAATTAATCATATATTTAAAGTGATAAAAGAAATGCACAAAATACTAAAAGAAAAATTAAATATTGAGGGTTTGACTATATGCCAAAATAATAATCTTGGTCAAGAAGTAAAACATCTACATTTTCATTTAATTCCAAGATATAAAGTAGATAATTGGAAATTAGAATTTAATCAAGAAGATCTTAAAAATATAGATGAAATATATAATATAATAACTAAATAGTTACATAGAAAAAGCAGGAACAAAATCCTGCTTTTTTAGCATGATACCCAAGCACCAAGGATAATGGCTAATAGAATATATAATACTATTATGATAACATAACCAGTACCGCAAGGTCTTTGAGATTCACATGAAGTTTGAGCTTGCTGACAAGACATAATTACACCTCCTTAGATTAAATCCATGCACCAAGAATAATTACTAATAAAATAAATAATACTAATACGATAGCGGAACTTGATACGTAATTACCCATAATTCAATTCCTCCTTTTTTTGATTACTCATAGTATTGTATGGAAAAATTAAAAAAAGGTTCATAGTATAAATGGAATTTTAACAGAAAATATTGTATTTTAGAGGGTAATTTGTTATGATAATAATTGTTAAAAGGAGGATAAAATGAAAAAAATATTAATCAGCATGTTTGTAGTGCTTCTATGTGTTACAGGATGTGGAAAAATACCTAAATTAGAAAATGGTCAAGAAGCAGTAGTTACATTAAAAGGAGATAACATATCAGTAGATTCCTTATATGAAGAAATGAAAGATAAGTATGCACTTAGTGTATTATTAGATATGGTAGATAAACAAATACTAAATGATAAATACAAAGATAGTGATGAACAAAAGGAAAGTATTGAAGCTCAAATAAAAGCATGGACTACTCAATTTGGAAGTGAAAGTGCTCTACTACAAAAGACTTCATCTACTTGGGGTATTAATACTATGGATGGATTAAGAGAATATTTAAAACTTCAATACAAGAGAAATTTAGCTATTGAAGATTATTCTAAATCAATAGTTACAGATGATGAAATCAATAAATTCTATGATGAAAAAATATTTGGTGATATAACTGCAAGACATATTTTAATTGCTCCAGAAACTAATAGTAACATGACAGATTCAGAAAAGACTGCTGCTGAAGAGGAAGCATTAAAGAAAGCAAAAGAAATCATCACTAAATTAAATAATGGTGAAGATTTTGAACAGTTAGCTAAGGATAATTCTGATGATAAAGATACTGCTAAAAAAGGTGGATTATTAAGCAAATTCACTCACGGTAGTATGACAGAGGAATTTGAAAATGCTGCTAAGAACCTTGAAGTTGGCAAATATACTACTGAGCCTGTTAAAACAAGTTATGGATATCACATTATTTTAAAGGTAAGTCAAAAAGATAAACCTGAATTAAAAGTAGTAAAAGATGATATTATTGAAGAAATAGCTAAAGATAAATTAAGTGAAGACACAACACTACAAGTAACTGCTCTTGAAGAATTAAGAAAAGACTACAAGATTGATATTCAAGATAAAAATCTTAAGAATCAATATGAAACATATCTAACTAATGCTAAAAAAAGTTCCAATTAATAAGTAACTAAAACGTGTATCGAAATAAAAATTGAACTTGTAAAAAAAATGTAGACACATAAAACGGTCTACATTTTTTTGTTATAATAAAATTGAAGGAGAAATATATCAAGAATCAGAAAAGAGCCAAATAGATATTTATCAAAAGAAGATAAGCAAAAAATTATTAATTAAGCATTATTAAATTGTAAATCAGTTGAACAAATTACCAAAGAATATGATATTTCAGGTGAAATACTTAAGTGATAGATAATTAAATATAATAAAGAATGTTTAGATGAAATAATTTATGATCATAATTATTTTAGACCAAGTTATACATTAAATTATAAAACCCCAATTGAGTGTAAAACTCAACTAGGGTTTAAATAAATATTTTTTACTGTCCACTTTTTATTGACAAGTTCAGTCCATATTCTGACGCAGGTTTATTTTATCCAATTACATATGGATCAGAACTAGTTCCAATTCCTTTAGATATTCCCGTATCAGCTTTTATATTTAAAACTGCTCGAAGGCGATTATTATCTCCAACACTAAAGTAATTGATATTACCAGTTGTATAGACATACCATACATATGAAATTGAGCCAGAGAATCCAGCGGGACTCATTGTCCAAAAATATGTATTTTTATTATATAAATAATAATTATTATTGGATTTACCATAATATCCACCAGCATAAACCATTTCGTCATAGCTTAGTAATCCTACACTTGCATTTACCAGTCCTTTTCCATTCCCATCAGCTGTGCATTTAAAATCAGGAGTATAACTTGAATATAATGTCATTGTTGTACTTCCAGATGTCCAACTTGAATCATATTTAGCTTTTGCCTGCTCACAATAATAATTACCACTTGCAACTATACTAGCTAAATCAGTTTTATTTCCTATATTTGTTTGATACCAATTTTCAAGTGATGATTTAACCTGACTATTTGAATAATACATAGAACTATATTCGTAATAATTTAAATTATTAAATCTATAATTTGTATTACTATTAATTCCATCTTGCATTACTATTCTAGTAGTTCCGTCTTCATTAACCCTAACTATTCTCCATATTTGTCCAGCAAAACTTACATAATTATTATCTACATTTCCTCTAAAGTAATAAGTAGGTTTTCCTGTATTTGTATCAATTGATTTATATAATCCACTCTCGTCACTAGTATTATTACTAGAATTAGTTAGTGTAGGTTCTTTTTCAATTAATTTATTATCATTCATTATAGCATCAGTTAAATCTTTTAATTTAATTACGTATGGATCAGAGCTAGTTCCAATTCCTTTAGATATTTCAGTATCAGCTTTAAGATTAATAATAGGTCTAAGTGTAAGCATACTATTAGTAACATATGCATAAATCCTTCCAGAATTATCAATGTGCCAAACTTGTGAATCTTGTGCATCTGATGAGTCAAATCCAGCCGGGCTCATCATCCAAAAGAAATTCTTATTATATAAATAATAACTGTCATTAATTTTATAGTAGTAACCACCAGCATAAATTATTTCATCATAAGTTATTAAGCCAATCTTTGAATTTACTAAGCCTTTCCCATTACCATCATTACTACATTTAAAGTCCGGATTATAGTTATCATGCACAATCATAGAGGCATTACCAGAAGTCCAACTTGTTACTAGTTTTGATTTAGCAGCCTCACAATAATAACTACCTGATGCCACATGTCGATCTAATAAATTATTCTTCCCTATATTATTGCTGTACCAATTTTCCAAAGTTGCCTTAGCCTCACTATTTGAATAGTACATATTTAAATAATTATTATGAGTTGTATTAAACCTAAAAGTAGCATTACCATTTATACCATCCTGCATAATTAATCTTATTGTTCCATCTTCATTAATTCTTACTATTCTCCATACTTGTCCAGCAAAGCTTACATAATTATTTTCTACATTTCCTCTAAAATAGTAGGTTGGTTCCCCAGTATTTGTATCAGTTGATTTATATAAGCCACTCTCATCACTGGTATTATTGGAAGAAGTAGTTAATGTAGGTTCCTTTTCTATCAATTTGTTTTTCCTTAATACTATACTTCTTAAATTAGAAGTGCTAGCTACACTAGTAATCAAGCTATTTTCCACATTTCCCTTTTCTTCAAATGAAAAAAGAGCATATGAAAAAGAAAAAAGTAATATACTTATAGTTATACCAATACAACAACCAAAACAAATTAATATCTTTTTTATGTCATATTTCATATACTACCTACTCTCCCATTATCATTGTCTATACAAAATATACACGATATCTCATGTACTGTCAATACATCAAATGTAATGTATGAAAAATGATATAAGAGAGTGAAAATATGGAAATAAAAAGATTAAAAGATCTACGTGAAGATAAATACCTATATCAAAAAGAAATAGCTAGTCTATTAAATACAACCCAACAAGTTTACAGTGAGTATGAATTAGGAATACGCCTAATGCCTATTGATAAAATTAATATCTTAGCTGATTTTTATAAAACCTCTATAGATTATATAGTAGGTAGAACTGATGTAAAAGAACCATATCCCAAACGTAAATGATATTACACATAATTATTTTTTATAGACAAATAATATAAATCGTAGTATAATTTAGTACGGTTGATTCTTTAATATTAAAAAAGAAAGGAGTAAAAAGAATTATATGAAACCAAACGCTGAAACAAAAATTATTGTTTTAGGTGGTTTAGGTGAAGTGGGAAAAAACATGTATTGTTTAATGCATGAAGATGAAATTATTATTATTGATGCGGGAATTTGTTTCCCAGAGGGGGAACTTTTAGGAATAGACTATGTCTTACCAGATTATACATTTTTAAAAGAAAATCAAGATAAAATTAAAGCTTTATTAATAACACATGGTCATGAAGATCATATTGGTGCAATACCATTTTTACTACAAGAAGTAAATATACCGGCTATTTATGCACCTAATCAGGCCAAAGAATTAATCGCTATAAAGCTAGAAGATCGTAATATACGTTATGATCACTTGTATGCATATGATGATAAAACTATTTTAAAATATAAATATTTTGAGATAGAATTCTTTAGAACAACCCATTCAATACCAGATTCCCATGGTATTTACCTAAAAACACCTAATGGTACCGTTGTAACGACAGGAGACTTTAAGTTTGACTTAACCCCTATTGGACCAATGGCTGACTTACACAAAATGGCTGAACTTGGAAAAAGAGGTGTTGATTTACTTATTAGTGACTCAACTAATGCTCTTAACGAAGGAATGTCAATTAGTGAATCAAAAGTAGATAATGTCTTAAATGACATATTTGATCGTTATACTCATAACAGAATCATTATAGCTACTTTTGCTTCTAATATTTATCGTCTTAAACATATTTTTGAAACATGCTATAAACATAATCGTAAAATATGTGTATTCGGTAGAAGTATGGATAATAATATTCAAATATCTATTAAAGGTGGATATATTGATCACAAAGAATTATTAATAACTGCTGAAGAGGCTAACCGTTTAAAACCTAGTGAAGTAACTATTCTTTGTACTGGATCCCAAGGAGAACCACTAGCTGCACTATCTAGAATAGCTGATGGAACTCATAAACAAATAAGTTTAAGACCAGAAGATATAGTAATATTCTCATCTTCTCCAATTCCTGGAAATGCTTTAAGTATAGCTAGAACTATTAATAAGCTATATTTAAAAGGAGTAAAAGTATTTACTAATACTTCACTAAGTGATGTACATACATCTGGACATGCTAACGAAGAAGAATTAAAATTAATGATACGTTTACTAATGCCAAAAAATGTTATGCCTTTCCATGGTGATTATCGTATGTTGAAAAGACATGCTAATATAGCTATAGAATGTGGTATACCAAAAGAAAATACTTTCGTTATTGAAAATGGAAACATCTTAATAATGAAAGATCATAAAATTACTAAATCTAAAGAAACTGTGCCAGGTGAAGACATATATGTAGATGGTAATCGTATCGGACAAATTGGTAGTGTCGTAATTAAAGATCGTAAAATGATGGCCAATGATGGTATATTAGTAGTAATAGCTAATGTTAATATGGATAAACGAAAACTACTAATTAAGCCTAATATTACTACTCGTGGTTTTATCTTAGTAAATGAAAATGAAAAACTTATCAAACAAATAGAACTTCAAGCAGAAAAAATTATAAATAACTGCTTACAAAATACTAAAGATACTTCTAATGAAATTAAATCTAAAATAATCTCAGAACTATTAATAGTAACAGAAGATATAACTGGTAGAAGACCAATTATATTGCCTGTAATTATTGACGTAAAGAAAGATTAAAGGAACTGTAATTTTACAGTTCCCTTTTTTATTCTATTTTAGTTTCTACTTCTATTCTATTGCTTGGAGTTACCTTTTCTTTTGACCATTCACTCCACTCTTCATAAACCTTACGTTTACAAGTAGTATAACATGAACTATTTTCCTCAGTACAACCATCTTTCTTACAACGATAGCTTTCTGTCCTAAATTTACGATAACGATAATATGTAGTAGTAGCTAAATTCTTAACTATTACCTTTCTTGATTTCTGAGTTATATTTCCAACATAATCAACAGCAGTATAGTTAACAGTATACTCACCATCATTAGTAGTATCTATATTAGTAACATCAGCACTATACTCTTTAACCCCAGAACCATCATCAGTAACAGAAATACTCGTTTTATAATTATATACTCCACCTTTTTGAACATATAATGGATCAGTAAATTGAATATTAGGTCCCAAAGTATCGATATTATTAATATTAACACTAGCTTTAGGACTAATTTTACCCTTTTCATTCTTAACAACTACTGTATAAGTACCATTTTTATCAATTAAAATAGCATTTTCATTTTGCCATGTCTTACCACCATCAAACGAATAAGAAACAAGTTTTACTTTCTGATTATCAACAGTAAGAGTAATAGGATCCTTAGTCCATTCAGTTATAGATAAATGAGTAACTGGCAAAGTAGCATCAGTTTTATTAAGTAAAGTATTAACTACAAAGAAAATAACTATTCCTATAATAACTAAAGCTAATATAATACATGCTATAATTATTATTAACTTATTTCTCTTTTTAGCTTTTTCTTTATCTTCTTTAGTTTCTAATTTAATATCAAATTGATCATCTTCTGTATACATCAAATGTCACCTCAATCTTCTTTTATCATAGTTTCTACTTCCGTAGTAGCATTAGCTTGAACTTTTTCTTGCTGCCATTCACTCCATTCACCCCATGTTATATTATTACATGTCTTATAACATGTTTGACAGCACTGTTTATTTTCATTCATTTTGTATCCAGTTGGACATGTACCAGTTTCTATAGCTGAATATGAAGAAACGCAGTTACATAAGTATGGTTCACATTGAGTAGTTTGAACTACACCCTTTCTATAACGATAATACGTTCTACCCTTAATATCTCTAATAATAATAGTACGATTCTTTTCAACAAAATTACCTGCATTATCAAATGCTGAATAAGTAAGGACATATTCCCCCTCAGCAGATGTATCGATAGTAGCTGGAGTCACTGTATAATTATTATTAAGTCCAGAACCACTATCAGTAACTTGTACTCCCATTCTAGGAGAAAAAATACTACCCATCTGAACATAAGTAACACTTTCAAAAGCCATAGTTGGTGGTTCATTATCTATATTATTAACTGATATTACATTCTTCTTACTAAGTTTACCATTTTTATCCTTTACTTGAACTACCACTTCCCCATTTTTAGAAACTATATATAATGGACTTTCCTGGAAACTATATCCACCGTCAAAAGAATATTCACTTATTTTACTAGTATCATTTTCAACTTTAACAGTTATACTTTCAGACGTCCATTCAGTAGTAGATAAACTAACTACTGGTACTTTTACAAGTGGTAAACTCCTTATATATACCACTAATAATACCCCTAATAGTATCATTAAAATAATACAAGTAATAATAACAGCTATAATTATATGTTTAGTTTTAGTATTTGATATCTTTCTTAATGCCTGCTCTTCATTATACATGAAATCACCCCTATTTCCTATATATTGAATATACCATAAAAGAAAAAAAAAGTATAGAAAAAAGGAGACTATTTTGCCTCCTCTTGAGCTCTAGTTTCACGAACTACAGTAACTTTAATAGTACCAGGATATTGCATAGTTGCTTCTATTTGTTCTTTTATGTCACGAGCAATTTTATGAGCCATTAAATCATCAACCTCTTCAGGTTTAACGATAACTCTAAGCTCTCTTCCAGCCTGAACTGCAAATGTCTTTTCAACACCAGCAATACCATTACCAATAGACTCTAGCTGTTCTAGACGTTTAATATAATTTTCTAATGAGTCATTACGAGCACCAGGCCTTGATGCAGACAACGCATCAGCTACTGCCACAAGAACAGAAATAACGTTATTAGCTTCATGATCTCCATGATGGGATGCAATAGCATTAATAACTACATCATTTTCATGATATTTCTTAGCTATATCAACACCAATCTCAACGTGACTACCCTCAATTTCATGATCAATAGCTTTACCAATATCATGAAGTAAACCAGCTCTTTTAGCCATTGTAACATTTTCTCCAAGTTCACCAGCAAGTAAACCAGTTAAATGGGCTACTTCGATTGAGTGCTGTAATGCATTTTGTCCATAACTTGTTCTAAAGTGTAATTTACCTATAATTTCAACAAGTTCTGGATCAACTTTAGTAATACCTAATTCAAATAAAGCATTATTACCATATTCAATAATCTTAGCTTTCATATCTTTACTTACTTTATCATATATTTCTTCAATTCTAGTTGGATGGATTCTACCATCTTTTAATAAAGTTTCAAGAGTTACTCTAGCAATTTCCCTACGTAGAGGATCAAAGCTTGAAAGAACTACTGCTTCAGGTGTATCATCAATAATTAAATCAACACCAGTAATTGCTTCAATAGTACGAATATTTCTACCTTCACGTCCAATAATTCTTCCCTTTAAATCATCATTAGGCAAATTAACTACTGTAACTGTCTGTTCATTAGCTACATCAGAAGCAAACTTTTGCATAGAACTAACTAATAATTCTTTAGCTTTTTTATCTACTTCAAGCTTAGCCTCATTCTCAGTTTCTTTAATATACGCTGATATTTCTTTAGCCATAGCTTCCCTTACCTTAGCCATAACCATTTCTTTAGCCTTATCACGTTTAATACCTGATATTTCATGTAATAAATCTAGTTGCTGTTGTTTAATTTCTTCCACTTTTACTTGTTCGTCTTGGATTTCTTTTTGTTTTTCAAATAATTTATTTTCTCTTTCATCTAAATTAGACTCACGTTTCTGATAAAGTTCATCACGTTTATCCATATTTTTTTCTCTCTGAATCAAACGTTCCTCTGAATCTTTAATTTCAGCTTTACGTTCTTTAACTTCTTTATCATATTCTAGTTTTAATTTATGTATTTCTTCCTTTGTTTCTAAAATTGATTCTCTCTTAGCTTTTTCAGCATCTTTTTTAGCTTTTTCTAATAAATCTTTAATTCTATTTGAAGAATTCTTTTCGCGAAAAGAATTCCAAATCATATTTAAAACAAATCCTAAAATTAATCCAACGATTAGTAAAATGGAGAAAGTAACTGGGTTCATTTCCACACCTCCATTTTATGTATGTACAATTCATTAATTATAACATCTACTTATATTGTAAGTTTTAAAAATGAAGAAGTCAAGAACTTTAAATATTATTTACTACGCCTACGCACAATTTTATTAGATATCAACAACCAATCTTCATCATTCAAAGTACTAGCCTGTTTAATTTCTGGTATAACAGGTTCATATTTAGAAGAACGCGAAAAGCGTAATTGTTTTATTTTTCTTTTAAAAATCATATGAAAAGTACATAGTAATGGTTTATCACTTGTACCTTTAATTACCTTACTATTAGAACGATTAATAATATAATCATAACAACTAATAGTTAATTCGATTTTTAGATACAAATCACTATCTATCAAACGAGTATCCATAATTTGACAATTTAAAAATTCTTTAACTTGAATAATATGTTGCATATTTTTTCTACGGAAATAGTCTAACTGTCTAACATTTTCTTGATATAATTCTTTACTCATATAAATAGACGCATCTCGTAAATTATCACTACTATATGATTCAGCTATATGTGAATACAAATCAAATACATATAAGTAAAATTGATCAATTTTAAAATCAGGATCAACTGCTAATAATTTAGCATCTACTGTATCTTGGTTAGCATCAAGAATATCATCCGTCCATTTTTCATTATTTTTAGGAATATCTTGAAAATCATCGTCTACATCTAATTCATCTGTTACCCAATCATCATTCAATGTATCAATCTTATTATTAATGATAGGTTTATCATTTTCTTTTAAATAAGATACTTCAATTTCATCAGTATCATCATTAGACTCATAATCATTTTTATTTTTACTAAAAAGTTTCATAATATTTGGTGTAAAATATAAAAATACACAAAACTCTAAGAAAGCTAAAACTAATATAAAGATTAAAATAGATGAAATACTCATATTACTCACTCCTATTATTCATCATATGAATTACTATTTTTTAATATAATACCATTTTAGCATAGTTTTATTAATTTTGATATGTATTTTTAACTGTTAAATTTAGAAAAAAAATATGTAATTATATTTTAAACATAGTTACATATTTTTATATGCATTTATTTAGTATCATTTTTTACAGTAATACCATAGTAAGAACGTACTTTAGCTTCCAAATCATCACAAATATCTTTATGATCTTTTAGAAATAATTTAACATTTTCTTTTCCTTGACCAATCTTTTCACCATTATATGAATACCAAGCACCACTTTTTTCTAATATACCACTATCAGTAGCTAAATCAATAATTTCTCCTTCATGAGAAACACCCTCACCATACATAATATCAACAACGGCACTTTTAAATGGTGGTGCAACTTTATTTTTAACTACTTTAATAGTTGTTTTATTACCAACGATTCCATCCCCCATTTTTAAAGCTTCACTACGACGTACATCAAGCCTAATAGTTGAATAGAATTTTAAAGCCCTTCCACCAGGAGTAGTTTCTGGATTACCAAACATAACTCCAACTTTTTCACGTAATTGATTAATAAAAATAGCTGTCGTTTTTGTTTTACTAATAGTACCAGATAACTTACGTAGTGCCTGACTCATAAGTCTAGCCTGTAATCCTACATGTGAATCACCCATATCACCATCTATTTCAGCTTGTGGAACTAAAGCAGCAACACTATCAATAACTACAATATTAACTGCTTCACTTCTAACCAAAGCCTCACATATTTCAAGGGCTTGTTCTCCCGTATCAGGTTGTGCCAATAATAATTCATTAATATCAACGCCTAAATTTTTAGCATATACTGGATCAAGTGCATGTTCAGCATCGATAAACGCAGCTCTACCTCCTCGCTTTTGAACCTCAGCTATTGCATGTAAAGCAAAGGTAGTTTTACCACTAGATTCAGGCCCATATATTTCAATTATACGTCCCTTTGGATATCCACCAACACCAAGGGCAATATCTAAAGTTAAGCTACCACTAGGAGTAACATCTAATTCCATATGTTTATTATCCCCTAATTTCATAATGGCACCTTTACCAAATTGTTTTTCAATATCACTAAGCACCTTTTCTAGTGCCAAGTCTTTACTATCATTTTTGCTCATAATTCCTCCTTAAGTTTATCTACAATCTAATTGTACTGCATAACTAAAGAAAAAGTCAAGCTTTTTTCAAACAAATGTTTTATTAATTTTTAAATACAAAATAGCATAGAAAAAAGAAAATTCGCTAAGGGAATTTTCCATTTTCATTACCAAATATAACATTAATTTTCAAAAATGATATTTTTATTAAGATAAAAATATTGAATCATAGACACTAAAGACATAATAGTAGCAAAATATAAAAAGAATAAATCAACACGTATTCCCATTAACTCAAAAGGCATATTACTAAAGAATAATAAAACCATTCCCGTCATAAGAGAAGCAGTTTTAATCTTACCGGATTTAATAGCCGCAACAACTTTGCCTTTAGCAGCAGCCTCCATTTTAATAGTATTAACTACAATATCTCTAACTACAACAACTACTGGTACAACTGGACTAAGTAACCCCTCAGCTGAAAATATAATAAGTATAGGATTAACTAAAATTTTATCAGCTATAGCATCTAACATCTTACCTGTATCAGTAACCTGATTATTTTTCCTAGCTAAGTATCCATCAAAGAAATCAGTAACTGATGCAATCAAAAATATAACTCCTGCTATAACGTAACGTAAATCCATATCAACACCAGCTCTAATAACTGGAATTGAAACACCAATAGCATCAAATGGAAATAATAATAACCCCATAACAACAACAGCTAAAACAATTCTAACTACAGTCAATTTAGTAGGAAAATTCATAATATACCTCCTTATTTCCCATCAATTCAGTACTAATATTATCATCTCTATTACTAAAACGAATAACCATAAATATAATTAATAAAATTCCAAACACAATTCCAAGTCCAATAATTATAGATTTATATGGAATATTCTTTTTTTTAGGAATCATTGTATAAGGAGAAGATATTTTCTTTTTTTCTTCTTCCTGCTTTTTTAAAGCTCTAGCTTCTTTTATATCATCAAGAGAAATCTTAGAAGTATGTTCAAACATAAAATCATTAAATTCATCCATTACTTGATTTAATTCTAACCCTAAATATTTAGCATAATCACGCACTAATTCTTTTAAAACAAATACATCCTTAAAAGCTCTAGTGTTACCTTCTTCAATATTTTCAAGTTGAGTAACAGATAAATTCAAATCTTCGCTAGCTTCTTCCAAACCAACTCCATTATTAATTCTAACATTTCTTAAATATTCTCCAATTTCTTTCAAAATATCCACTCCAAACAAAAAACAAAAACCTAAGTTTCTATTTTTAAAATCAAAATAATACTTTATAAGCCATGTTCTGTACCTATTACTAGGCGACAAACATTTATCTATCAGTTACCTGATCCCCAATTTGGTTATAATTCCCTCCTTGAAGCTCCCCTACCATAATTTGGGTTTCTCACTCGCGGGGTTTACCATCGTTTCACTTACTTTTTTCAAAGCAATATCGTCACTGTGGCACTTTACAGTTACTAATTCCATATCAAACGACTTAGGAATCTTCACCGCCGTTAGCAAATGCTACCTAGGGTTATTTTTTCCCCTAGCACGAACACTAAAAGCATTCCAGCTTTTGTGAGCATGGACTTTCCTCTACATTATAATAAATGTAGCGTTTGTCAAAGTATTATTCTTCTTCTTTATCTTCTTTTCCGTAAACTATTTTTTCTAAATTAGAAACTCGACGAATAATATCTAAATTAGTAATTTCTTTATCTTCAGTTTTAGCAATATCAATACTCATCTTAACATTTCTAAGTTCCTGCTTTAAATTCATAATTTCTTTAAGCAATCCTTCTTTTTCACCTTCAAGTGTCTTAATCTTATCATAGAATTGTTCATAATCTCCAATAATCTTATCTAAGAACTGATCAACTTCTTTTAATCGATAACCTCTAGTATCAATTTTAAATTCTTTTTCTAAGATATCTTGTGGTGTTAACATTATCATACACTTTCACCAATCCCTTACACTGCTATTATGACAAAATTTGACTTAAATGTCAATGAAAATCAATCATGATGAAGATACACATGTAGCTTAACATATACTATTCTTTTTTCCATCTTATTAAATATTTCCATCAACTGTAAATAATTCATATTATTCACCTCACTACTATCATACATTAAAAATATTACTATGTAACAAATTCGACAAAACTAGAATTATTTTTTACATCAAACTAATTAAAAAGAAAAGAAAATAATAGAAAAATAATACATAATATAGTATAATGATATCTAGGTGATTAGATGGAATATAAGAGTACTAATCCATTACAGCAAATTTTAAAGCAAAAGCAAGAATTTCATAATAATCGTGGAAAAAATCTAGAAAATGATATCAATCAATCAAACCAATATTACGTTGATAGCAAAAAAGCTTTTATATATAAAAAACCTACTCCTATAAAAATATCTAAGGTTAATTATCCAACTAAAAATAATAGAAGTGGAAAAATAGTTATTACTGAAGCTTATTTTGAAGCACCATCAACTACTGACTATAATGGATTATATCAAGGAAAATATATTGATTTTGAAGCTAAAGAAACCAATAATAATAGTTATTTTCCACTAGAAAATATTCATCCTCATCAAATAAAACATTTAAAAAATGTTATCGAAAATGGTGGAATTGGCTTTTTAATAGTAAGATTTACAGTGTACCATAAAACATTCATACTATTTGCTGAGGATTTTTTCAACTATATTGATAGAAGTCCTAGGAAATCAATACCATATGAATATTTCTTAGAAAAAGGCCATGAAATACAAGAAAAATATAGTCCAAGATTAGACTATTTAGAAATTATTAAAAAATATATGGAGGTGTCATAATGGCAACTAATAATAAAAAGAAGCAAACTACAAAAATAACTAAAAAAGAAAATCAAAACTTTATGTTTTTAATTATGGGAATTATGTTAATACTACTAGTTATTAGCTATCTAATCATGGGATTAGCATTAACTGTAGTCTTAGGCATTGGTATTGGTATCATCTTACTAATAGCCAGATTTTTAGATAAAATAAAAAATAGGCCAAAACAAAGAAAAATATTTAATATTATATTAATTATTTTCTTAGTACTAGCTCTACTAGTTTGTGTAGCTATAGTTGGTTTTGCAGCATATATCGTTATAAAAGCTCCTAAGTTTGACATAACAGAGCTTGATAAAAAAGAAGCAAGTATTATGTATGCAAGTGATGGTAGTGAGTACTATCGTTTAGGTGAATTAAGAGAAAATGTAACCTATGATGATTTACCTGAAGTATTTGTAGATGCCCTAATAGCTACTGAGGATGCCAGATATTTTCAACATAATGGTTTCGATGCACCTCGTTTCTTAAAAGCAACTGCCGGTCAATTAATGGGTAGAAAAAATGCTGGTGGTGCATCAACACTTTCAATGCAAGTAGTTAAAAATACCTATACATCTAGTGAAGATGAAGGAATAAAAGGTATCATGCGTAAGTTTACTGATATTTATTTAGCCGTATTTAAACTAGAAAAAGATTTTACTAAAGAACAAATTATTGAATACTATGTCAATAACCATGAACTTGGTGGCATGACATTCGGGGTTGAACAAGCATCACAAACATATTTTGGTAAAAGTGTAAAAGACTTAAACTTGGCTGAAGCTGCAACCCTAGTAGGTATGTTTAACGCCCCAACTTATTACAGTCCAATAAATCACCCTGATCGTGCATATAATAGACGTAGTACTGTTTTAAGATTAATGGTTAAACATGGTTATATCACCCAAGAAGAAGCCGATGCTGCCAATGCAATTCCAATTACTTCACTTATAAAAAATGAAACTAAGGAAGGAGCAGCATACATAAGTTATATAGACACAGTTATCGATGAACTTATGGATAAACGTGGTATTAATCCATACATAACTCCAGTTGAGATATATACTAATATGGATAAAGAAAGACAGCAAAAAGTAGATGATATTTTTAATGGTAATGGTTATACTTGGAAAGATGATAAAGTTCAAAGTGGTGTTGCCGTTATTGATGTAGATACAGGTAAAGTTGTAGCAGTTGGTGGTGGTAGATTTAAATCAAGTCCAAGAACTACTACTAACTACGCAACACAAGCTAAAAGACAAATTGGTTCTACTGCTAAACCAATATTCGACTATGGACCTGCTATTGAATATAATAATTGGTCAACATATACTCAAATATTAGACGCTCCATATAGTTATTCAAATGGAGTTACAGTAAATAACTCAGATAGAGCATATATGGGATGGATAAGTGCTCGTACAGCTCTTGCCCAATCAAGAAATATCCCAGCATTAAAAGCATTCCAATCAGTAGATAATAAAAAAATTATTGAATTTGCTCAAAATATTGGAATAGAACCAGAAATAAGTAATGGTAAGATCCATGAAGCCCACTCACTTGGTTCATTTGACGGTACTACTCCTATGATGATGGCAGCTGCCTATGCAGCATTCGCTAATGGTGGAACATATTATGAACCATTAACTATTAATAAAGTCATCTTCCGTGAAACAGGCGAAGTTAGAAACTATGAAAGTGAATCAAAGAAAGCTATGAGTGATTCAACAGCATATATGATTACTGATATGTTAATAACCGCTGTAGAATCAGGTTTAAGTAGTGGTGCTAGAGTTCCAGGTGTTACCCTAGCTGCTAAAACAGGTACATCAAGTTTTACAGATGAAATAAAGAAAAAATATAATTTATCAAGTGATGCCATAAATGATGCTTGGATAGTAGGATACGACCCAGAATATGCAATTAGTATGTGGTATGGATATAAAGATGCAAAAGAAGGTTATAATACAAGTATTCAAGCTGTTAACGGTAGATCTAGATTATACAAAGCTCTAGGTAATGCTATTTTTAATAAAAATGGTCAAACATTTAAAGAGCCATCAAGTGTAGTAAAAGTTGGTGTTGAAATTGGAAGCAACCCTGCAGCCCTACCAAGTTCTACTACCCCACAAGATCAAATAACATATGAATACTTCAAGAAAGGTACTGAACCTACTGAAGCATCAACTAAATATAATAAATTAGACACTGTAACTGGACTAAAAGTTAGTTACTCTGAAAGTAAACAAAAAATAACTATTACTTGGAATAAACTAAATACACCTACTGCTAACGAAGACTATGGTGAGTTTGGATACAACGTTTACTATGGAGATGTACTTCTAGGATTCACAACAAATAATACCTATACAATCGATGCTAATGCAAATATATCAGGTACATATAAAGTAGTTACTACTTTCTCAAATTACTCAAATAATCAAAGTAAACCAGCAACATACGAATTTACTTATAATCAATCCTCATCAACACCAACAACTTCACCAAGTGATAATGCTACATATAATTTAAAATTACTAGGAGATGCTACAACTACAATCAACGCAACATCAAGTTATTCTGATCCTGCTACTCCTGTAGAATTTCAAAAAAATGGTTCTTCAATAAATAGTCAAATCAATCTAGCTACTTCATTAAAAACATCTATTAAAGATCCAACTGGTAATACAGTAACAGCTATTACTGGTACTTTAGAAAAGCCATTAACAGTTGGCACATACACAATTACATACACCTTAACTTATAATGGTAAAACATATACAGCACTTAGAAAAATAAATGTTCAATAAATAATAAAGCCTGCATTCAAGCAGGTTTTTTACTTTAATAATAAACAACTAATATACATAAATATAAAGCCTACTATAAATAAAGTCATGGTTAATTTAGGCTTACTAAATTTAAAACTAGCTGGCAATAACTCATAAATAGAAATATGTATCATAATACCAGCAATAATAGAATATAAACAGCCCATAAATAAATCACTACTAAGCCATGAAAAGAAAATTGAAGCAATAATGGCACCTAAAAACTCACTCATACCAGATACTAAAGTATAAATAAAAGCTTTCTTCCTACTACCAGTACTATAATATATAGGAATAGCTACACTAATTCCTTCTGGAATATTATGTAAAGCCAAAGCTATAGCTAATGTAATACCCAAACTAAGATTATGATTAGAAGTTAAAAAAGTAGCTATACCCTCTGGAATATTATGTAAAACTATAGCTATCATAGATATGATACCAACCCTATATAATCCTTTATTCTGATAAGTAGCATTATCAGGTAAATACTTATCTATCATCATTGAAAAGGTTACACCAATAACCACAAATAAAGCTACTAACAAAAAACTAGGAATAATATAATAAGTACCACTAATCAAAGAAAAACTAGCAGGGATTAAATCATATATTGAGATTAGAAGCATAACCCCACTAGCAAAACCTAAAGAACCAACCAATACTCTATTAGTATAATCTTTAAGATAAACAAACAAATAACCAATCATAGTAGAACATCCAGCTAAAAAGGTAATAATAAAAGGTAGCATATATCTCACCATTAAAAATTATGAATATAAACTAAAAAAAATTACTGAGAATACTAATCATCAGTAACTTTTTTATACATAAAACACTCTCTATCATGTGAATAAATAATACCTATAGCCTGTAAATAAGAATATATAATAGTACTCCCAACAAATTTCATACCTCTCTTTTTTAAATCACGAGATATATTATCCGATAAATTAGATTTAGTTAAATTTATTTCATAAATAATCTTATTATTAGTAAAAATAGATAAATAATTATAAAAACTACCATACTCAGAAACGATTTTCTTAAAAATCTTAGCATTATTAATACTAGCTTGTATCTTTAATTTATTACGAATAATATTCTCATTATTAAGTAAACTATCTATTTTGTTGCTATCATAATTACTAACTGCATCTATATCAAAATCATCATATGCTTCTCTAAAAGCCACTCTTTTATTAAGAACACATTCCCATGAAAGACCTGCTTGAAAAGATTCAAGTATTAACATTTCAAATAAATATCTATCATCATAATTAGGTACACACCATTCATAATCATGATATAAAACATACTTAGAATTATAAAGATTACACCATTTACATCGAGTAATATTTTTATCTGCCATCATATAACCTAGTTTGAGATTCAGCTTGTATTTGACATCCATATTGGAATATATAGGCTATACTAAATAAGAATAATACTTCAATTATATTAGAAATTTCTAAACTAACATTTAAATCAAGTCCTAATATTAATTCAAATATGATACCTGCTATCCAAGATAATAAAACTGTAGCAAGCATCAAATAAGCAGCCTTTTTAATAAACAATACATTTTCCATAATAAATGGTGTATCTTTATTAAATAAGTTTTTAAATAACTTTTCCAATGAATTTAATACCATTATCATAAGCACTAAATCAACAATAATTATAATCATACCAACCTCAGATAAAACTAACAACTCAGTTTTAGAATGATTATTTATCACACTTTGAATATTATCCACTAATTCTGAGCTGGTAATTGTTTGTACATCATCATCATTAAATCTTGCAACTAAGTTATTATTTTTATCAATATTAAGTACAAAACCTATATCATCCATCTTAATTTGATTCTTACTAATATCAATCTTATTAACAAGAACAGCAAAAGTTATCATAGTAATAACTACAAACGGAATAGCTATCATAACAAATATCTTAGCTATCTTAGCAAGTACAGCTAACACCTTATTAATAATAATTAAATACTTTTTTTGCTTATCGGTTACTTTATTTTCCATAATACACTCCCTATCCTACATCCACCATAATTTTAACACAAATAACTAAATAACTACAAGAATAATATAATAAAACTTGTTCCTAAAAAATAATTACTATATAATAAATACAGGAGGGAACAATGAAAAAAATATTAAAAGAATTTAAAGATTTTATAGCTAGAGGAAACGTAATAGACCTAGCCGTTGGTGTTATTGTTGGTTCTGCATTTGGTAAAATAGTTACATCACTAGTAAATGATATTTTAATGCCAATTATTGGAGTTATCTTAGGAGGAATTGATTTTACTAATTTAACTATTAAATTTAACGATGCAACTATCTACTATGGAAACTTCATTCAAAATGTAATAGATTTTCTAATAGTAGCTTTCTGTATTTTCATATTTGTTAAAACTATTAACACTATTACTGAGAAAACAAAGAAAAAAGAGGAAAAAGAAAAAAAGAAAGAAGAAATTAAAAAAACAGATGAAGTTATTCTACTAGAAGAAATAAGAGATCTTTTGAAAAAGAAGAAATAGGCCCTATACCCTATTTCTTCTTTTTATATTTACATATATCTATCAATTTACATTCCGCACATTTTGGTTTAACTGCCATACAATAATATCTACCAAACAGCACCATTTGTAAATGTCTTTTTCCCCATAAAGATTTATCAAAACATCTTTGCAGTTTCTTCTCTACTACTAAAACGCTATCTTTTTCACTAGCTAATCCTAGTCTCTTACTAACCCTTTCTACATGGGTATCAACAGCTATATTAGGCTCTTTAAACCATTCACTTAATACAACATTTGCTACCTTTCTACCAACCCCAGGTAACTCCTCAAGTAATTTTCTATCATTTGGCACTTTGCCATCATATTTACTACACAAAGTATTAGCTATTTCTAATACATAAATTGCTTTTCTATTATATGTACCAAGTGGTCTAATAATTCTGATAATATCCTCTAACTTTGCATCCTTAAGTAACATAATTGAAGGATACTCCTCAAATAATTTTTTAGTAACCATATTAACCCTACGATCAGTAGTTTGAGCGCTAAGCATAACAGCTATCAATAATTCGTAATCACTATTATAGTTAAGCTCACACTTAGGATTAGGAAATAAATAATCTAAATACTCACTAAAACTATCAACATTATTCCTCATCATCATCAAACCAATCGTAATCAAATAATTCTAATTTGCTGCTTTCTTTTTTTTCTTCACGATGTTGTACCCTATTTTTTTCTACATCTTCCTTAGTCTCAATACCTTTTTTAGTCCATTCATATAATATCTTATCAATATATCTTAAATTAGTAACTCCATTATAAACAGCTTCCTTTAAAGCTTCAGATATTAATTCTTCACTAGTACCATTTTCCAACCATGACTTAATAATTTCATACTCAATAGCTGTAATAGGTCTACCAAATTCTTTTTCTATTTTTTCATATATATTGGTCTTATCCGTTTCATTTACTTGATTCATTTCCTCCATAAGAATCATACTAATCTTATCATAAAATAAATCTAATACTACATATTCCTCCATAATACCTTTATCATTTTTAATAACTTCAACACTTAAATATTTCTTTTGACTTAAAGAATCAATCATATTCATAATCTCTTCTATAGAAATATTTAAATCATTAGCCATCTTCTCAGTATCAAATACTATCTTATTACCTAAATTCATAAGATAAACTAAAAAGATAAATTCTTCTAATGTAGCTGATAGTTCACTTCGTAACTGAAAAAGATAATACGGTACCACAAAACTACCCTTTTTTATTATTTCAAGTAATTTACTGCTTTTCATAACAAGAACCCCCTAATAATGTCATATATTATAACAAAAAAATATAAATAATAGTATTACTTTTTATAATATTTAGCATATATATATTTACTTAAACAATCTTTATCATTAATCAAAGTTCCATCCAATATTCTAGATTCAATATCAGAAATAATTGTCTTTAGTAGTTCACCAGGTTCAATATGCAAAATATCCATAATATCATTACCATCTATTAAGATTTCACTTCTACTCTTAATAGGTAATTTATTATAATTCTCAGTAATTTTCTTTTTATCTAATCCCTTTATACCAGCAACAACACTAGTAACATATAATCCATATTTATATAAAATGCTATTATCTATAATATCAATTCTAAGTACTTCCTGAATTTGTTTTATCAACTGCCTTTCATTCTTAGAAAAATTATAAATATGAGTTACATCTAATTGTGCCCAAACACCCATTAAATCATCAAAATTAGAAATATTTCTTAAATTATTGATCTCAAGTATACTATCTAAATTAGATTTTATTAATAAAGAAACTCCATACTGTACATTGGAACTAGTAAATATACGATCTAATTCTTCTCTTTTTCTTTCATAAGAAATATTTTTTAATAAATACTTAGTCTTATTAATAGCTTCTTTTATTTCATCACTTAATTTAAAATTTAAAGTTGTAGCAAATCTAATGGCTCTAAGTATACGAAAAGCATCTTCATTAAATCTATCATAACTATTACCAACTGTATTAATAATTTTATTTTTTAAATCAACTCTTCCATTTAATATATCCAGTATATTGCCATGAGAATCGATACAAAGTGTATTAATTAAAAAATCTCTTCTTTTTAAGTCTTCATATAAATCATCAATAAATTCAAAGTGATCAGGCTTACGATTACCAATATAAGAATATTCCTTACGAAAAGTAGTAATCTCATAACGAATATTTTTAACTATAACTGTAACAGAACCATAGTCTTCATTAGGTAAACAAGCATTTTTAAATATTTGACGTACATCCTTAGGTTGAGCACTAGTACATATATCAATATCATTAGATTCAATACCAAGTAAGTGATCACGAACAAATCCACCAACTATATATGCTTTAAATCCAGCATCTTCAATTTTATTCAAAATTTTAAGAGCATTTTCTAGCATGAAATCAACTCCTACTTAAAGTATAACATATAACCAATATACAGAATCATATCTTTTTTAAGCAAATGTAAAAAAATGCACAAAAAAATGGTATTTCTACCATTTTCTATTTATTTAGCTTAGTTTAATGCTTCTTTTAATGCTGAAGCTGCTTTAAACTTAGCTGATTTACAAGCTGCAATTTTAACTGTAGCACCTGTTTGAGGATTACGTCCTTCACGAGCTGCTCTTTCACCAACTGAGAAAGTTCCGAATCCAGGGATTGCTATCTTGTCTCCTTTAACCATTGCAGTTTTGATTGTATCAAATAAAGCTTCAATGGCACGAGTTGCATCTGCCTTTGTTAATCCAGCTTTTTCTGCTACTGCTTCTACTAATTCTGCTTTTTTCATGTTTAAAAACCTCCATTTATTTTTTTAAGCAATCTATGCTTACATATATAAAATAGCATGTTTCTATAGTAAAAGCAACCTATTTGACAAAAAAAGACAAATATATCTTTTATTTACAAATATTAGACAGCTAAATCAACTTCTATAATACTATTGCTATCATATTATTAGAACCTTTATTAACTATTTTAGTTAAAGTATTCTGTAACTTAAATCGTATATTATCAGGCATCATGCTAATTTTAGATTGAATACCCTCCTGCACAATAACGTCTAAACTACGTCCAAATATCTCACTTTTCCAAATATTACTTGGATCCTTTTCACTATCTTTCATTAAATAATCAATTAATTCCTTACTTTGAAGTTCACTACCTATAATAGGTTCAAATGTCGAATTAACATCAACTCTAATCATATGAATAGATGGTGCTGTAGCTCTTAGTTTAACTCCATATCTTGGACCTTGTTTAGTAATCTCTGGAGTATCAAGTTTCATATCTTCTAATGTTGGTGAAGCAACACCATAACCAGTTTGTTTAACCATTTTTAAGGCATACTTAACCTGATCATACTCATGTTTAGCTTCTGTAAAATCTTGAAATAATGATAATAATTGAGCTTTATTACTAACATCAATATTAATAATACTACTAAGTACTTTATTATATAATTCACTAGGTGCCTCTAGATTAATAGTAACTTCACCTGTAGAAGGATCAATATCTGATAAATATGATTTAGAAATATTCTCAATACCCATAAAATGTTCGTTAATTTTCTCTACATCACGTAATTTATCTATTTCAATCACACTATCTCTAATAGCATCGATATATCCCCTTTTAATCTCATTTTTAGGATTTAAAATAGCTATCCACTCTGGCATATTAACTTTTACTTCTAGTATTGGGAACTCATATAAAGCTTCTCTTAAAATATCGTACATATCTTTCTGATTCATAGATTCTATATTCATAGGTAATACTGGTACATTATATTCATCATGTAATTTCTCACAAACTTTCTCTGTATCAGGTAACATTGGATGAGTAGAATTAACGATAACTATAAATGGTTTGCCAAGCTCTTTTAATTCTTTAATAACTCTAGTTTCTGATTCAATATAATCATTTCTAGTAAATTCTCCAATAGAGCCATCAGTAGTAACCACAATTCCTATAGTTGAATGATCTTTAATAACTTTCTCAGTCCCAACCTCAGCTGCTTCACTAAAAGGAATAGGATCATCATACCATGGTGTTTTTACTAACCTAGGGCCATTTTCATCCTCAGCGCCTTTAGCATTATCTATTAAGTAACCAACGCAATCAATCAAACGAATATTACAGTCAAAATCATCAATATGTATCTTAGCAGCCGTATTAGGTACAAACTTAGGCTCTGTAGTCATAATAGTTTTACCAGCAGCACTTTGTGGCACCTCATCTAAAGCTCTCTTTCTTTCATATTCATCTTCAATATTAGGTACTATTAAATTTTCTACTACTTTCTTAATAAAAGTACTTTTACCAGTACGTACAGCTCCTACAACACCAAGATAAATATCTCCACCAGTTCTTAAGGCAATATTTTTTATCAGTTCTTTTTTATCCATATAAACACTCTCTTTCTATTCATTTAACTATATGACATTAAAAAAAAGATATTCCTGAAGTCAAGGAATAATCTCTAAATAAATTAAAACATTTTATCAATATCTTTAGGAACATTATCTTTTAATATAGCACTAACTATTTTATCTTCTTTATCTTTACTAACTTCCTTACCAGTTAAGCCACCAATTTCTTGTACCAATTCATGTAAAACCTTTTCATCTTTCATATTAGAGTTTTGTAACTTTTTAGCAAGAGACATAATAGTATTTTTATCAACGCCAGATCTACTTTCTACTTTTCTAAAAAAAGAATCACCAAACATAAAAAACCTCCTACAACATTATATGTAAGAAGTAAAAATAAGCCCACCTAAATTAATTAAATATCATATTTCTTTTTGCCTAATTTTTTTTCATATTTTTCTCTACGTTTTTGAAATTCTAAACATTGCCTACGATAAATATCTTCTGGAACCTGATGTCTTTCATATCTTTCATCAAGTATTTTTTGTGCACGATCTAATCCTTCAAGGATCGTTTTAGGATCTTTACGATCTAGAAACCAACCAAACATAACTATCTCTCCTTTATACTAAGATTATATCATAGAAAAAGAAAAAAAGATTATATTTGACACTTAGCTTTGTCAAACCAATCTTTTTCAGACTTCTTATCTAAAGAAAATGATATTTTTATCTTATTTTTATTAACATCACTTATAATTACTAATCTATTATCCACAATACTTAAATTAAAGGTTTTGAACTTATCCACAATACTGTTAAAAACAAGTTTATATAATTTAACACTATCTACAGATTTAATACCCAAATCATGCCATCTAAAGTAGCTATTTTTAATAACATTAACTGTCATAATAACATACTTACCATCATCAAAGTCATGTTTATCTAATGTAATAGTACCAGATACATTAGCCCCAAAGACAAGTATCTGCGAAATATAATCTATAATTAAATCCTTTCTTTGTTCAAAAATATCTGTTTTACCCATTACTGTTCTCCTTTATTTTTAAATTGAATAGTAATTGGAGTACCCTCTAATTCAAAATTTTCTCTAAGTTTATTCTCCAAATATCTTTCATAAGAGAAATGAACAAGCCCTTTATTATTAACCTGAAACACAAAGCGTGGTGGTTTAGTACCAGCTTGATTAACAAAATATATTTTCAAACGTTTTCCTTTATAAGAAGGTGGTAAATTAAGTGCGTAAGCATCTTGAATAACTTCATTTAATACACTAGTCTTAATCTCACGCTTAATATTTTCACTTACTTTTAATATTTCCGGCATAAGTGTATGAATTCTTTTCTTAGTAAGTGCTGATAAAAATACTATTGGAGCATAACTCAAAAATTGAAATTCACTACGAACTAATTGGGTATATTCAGAAATGTTAGGATTTTCAACTGTATCCCATTTATTAACAACTATAATAATACCTTTTCCTTTTTCTAAAGCATACCCTGCTATATGTTTATCATGTTCAATAATACCTTCTTCAGCATTAATAACCAACAAACATAAATCACTACGATCAATAGCTTTTAAACTACGAAGAAGGCTATACTTTTCAACACTTTCAAACACTTTGCCTTTTTTTCTCATACCTGCAGTATCAATAAGCACAAATTCTTCACCATTATATTTCATAACCGAATCAATCGCATCACGAGTTGTACCAGCCTCATTAGATACTATTACTCTTTCTTCATTAAGTAGTGCATTAATTAAACTACTTTTTCCAACATTTGGTCTACCAATAATACAGAATTTTAATCTATCATCTTGATCTTCCTCTTGATACTCTTTAAAGTCACGAGTAATTTCATCAAGTAGTTCATAAATACCTGTATTATGCTCTGCACTAATAGGAATATATGCATCAAATCCTAATTCATAGAAGTCATACATATGCTCCTGACTACTTTTATTATCTATTTTATTAATAGCTACAATTACTTTTTTATCTGTCTTACGAAGCATATCACGTACAACTATATCATTAGTAGTAATTCCTTCTTTTCCATCCACAATAAAAACCACTACATCAGCTTCTTCTATAGCTATAGATGCTTGAACTTTTATTTCACTATTAAAAAGCTCTTGACTAACATCAATACCACCAGTATCTATTAAATGAAAACGATAATTTTTATAACTAACCTCACTATAAATACGATCTCTAGTTACACCTGGTGTATCCTCTATAATTGATATTTTACTACCAACTAATTTATTAAAAAGTGTACTTTTACCAACATTAGGTCTTCCAACTAAGGCTACAGTAGGTAAATTCATAACAACCCCTCCTCAAGATGAGCCTATTTTATCATACTTTTAAAAATAATACTAGTAATTAAAGAAAAAAACTATTCCAGTGTCGACACCATAAATAAAAAATAGACAACAAAAAACCAATAGAAATTCCACTAAGGTATTCTATCAGTTTCTGATAATTAAAACTAGAAAATTATTGTATGGCTTCTATCTCTTCTACTGATAAACCGGTAGTTCTAGAAATAAGCTGCATATCCAACTTTTCATTTAACATAGCTTGAGCTATCTCTAATTTTTCTTTTTTAGAGCCTTCCTCAATACCTTGAGTTATGCCATCCTCTAGTCCATGTCGATAAGATTCTTTCTTGATAGAATTCTCTGTCTTTCTTTTGACCGCTTCAGCGTTATAATGTAATTTGAATTCTTCATCCATAGCTAATCTCTCCAATTCTTCTATAATCTTTATATCTCTTGGATTATTAGTTAGCTTCCTCATCTTATCAAAACTATCTGCACTAAATAAACTTAAGCTAACTTCTAATTCACTACTATCATAACATACTTTCTTATAATTAGGTAAATAAATCTCATAACTTTCTATATCTTCTATTCTTAATTTAGTTTTTGGATCTATAAATACATAACTTCCCATCTTTAATGATGGTATCTTCTTATTTCTATAGTTATTGAATGAAATTAGTTTAGTCTTTCTATCTTGATAATCTTCTCCTGTATCATATAAACTTCCAGCTTCACGGTACAAGTATTGGTAGTTCTTTGAATCTATAAATTCATAATACTCTTTATTCATTTCTATTATTATAGTATTCTTTCCATTTACTAGTTTTAAATCCATTCGATAATCTTTTACTTTATTACCAGTATTTGATTCATTATCTGTTAATTGATAATCTGTAATATCTAATAGAAATACTTCTTTAATAATAGTTTGTAACCAGCTTCTAGTATCTATGTTTTTATATAGATACTTAAATGTTGTATCAGATAACAGTGATACAAAGTTATCATTTACTAGAGTTTCTTTTTCAATAAGTGATATCACTATATTTTCCCTCCTCTCCTTAAATATTAAGTATATCAATGATACACCCTAATATAATTATTATAAGAAAGTTGGAAGATGACTGCATAAAATTTTAAAAAAGTTAAAAAAAATAACCTAAAGTACTACTTTAAGCTATTTATATTAAAATTTATTCGACCACAAATGGATTATTTTTAGTGCCATCTCCATCAGAAATTTGGGTATTAGCGTCCAGATTTAAAACAGGACGAAGGCGGTTCGTACTAGAAGCATTTTCGAATTCGATACCACCTGTAGTACGTACACGGCAGACACGTGAAGAAGGACTCGCAAAGCCAAAAGGACTCATTGTCCAAAAAGTAATGTTATTATATAAATAATAGTTATTATTACCTTGATTAAAATAACCACCTGCATAAACAACTTCATCATAGTTTAGTAAGCCTATACTAGCATTTACGATTCCCTTGCCATTTCCATCACTACTACATTTAAAATCAGGTGTATATTTATTATAAGTAGTCATTGTAGCACTTCCTGATGTATAACTATCATCATATTTTACTTTTGCTTGTTCACAATAATAAGATCCACTAGCCACATTTTTAACTAAGTCTGCTTTACTTCCGATATTTGTTTGATACCAGCTTTCTAATGTTGTTTTAGCATTACTATTATTTGTATAATACATATATGTATAATTATTATAGTTAGAATTAAATCTATAAGATGTATTATTTATTACATCTTGCATTACGATTCTTATTGTTCCATCTTCGTTAATTCTTACAATTCTCCATGTTTGACCTGCAAATGAAACATAGTTATTTTCTACATTTCCTCTGAAATAATATGTTGGTTCTCCTGTATTTGTAGCAGTTGATTTATATAATCCACTTTCATCACTTGT
>CAKPSO010000004.1 GCA_934183185.1 uncultured Bacilli bacterium
GTATCACGCCCTTTCTAATATTATAAATTATTTTACACCCTCTGTAAAAGTGGTCCAAAAATATTATAAACTCCCCCACCCCAGGCTTGACTTGGGGGGGGGGTAGTTATGATACAATACATATGTAATAATATGGAGGTTATCATAATGAAGAAAAAAAGTAAACAAATCATTTTTTCAGTATTAGGAGTACTAAGCATATTTGCAATAACTATAGGAGTAACATATGCAGTATTTACTTATACTAAAGAAGGTACTACAGATAATGTAGTTACATCTGGAACATTAAAGTTCTTGTATACAGAAAATAATACTAATGGTAATGGAATAAGTATAACTGAAGCAGAACCAATATCAGATACTAAGGGTAAAGAATTAGTAGGAGATAATAATGTATTTGATTTTAAAGTAGAAGGAACAAATACTGGAAGTGAAGTAATACCATATGAAGTAACACTAAGAAAGAAAGCTACTTCTACTATGGGAGAAGATAATATAAAAGTATATCTTCAAGATGGGATAGATCAAACAGATTTATTAACACCAACACTATATAGTAAATTAAAACAAACAACTACTGATGTTGGAAATAATGTAGAAAAAAGAATCTACAAGGGAGAAGTACCAGGAAATACTAATAATTATTTAAAGACATTTAGATTAAAAATGTGGTTAGATGAAAATGCAGATTTAAGCGTTATAGGAGGACAAACCTTTACAGCAACAGTAAATGTATATTCAAATGCTAAATTATTACAAGAGCCAGAAATATATGCAGAATCAATACTAAATGGAACAGATCCAGTATTAAAGGATAACTTAGTACCAATAACTATATCAGAAGATGGAACAGTAACTAAAGCAGACTTATATCAAGAATGGTATAACTATGAAAATAAAGAATGGGCCAATGCCGTAATATTAAAAGATGAAACAAAAACTTATAATAATGGAGATACTATACCAGAATCAAATATTGAATCATACTTTGTATGGATACCAAGATACAAGTATCAAATATTTGATGAAGGGAACTATACAGGATTAACTAGTATCCAAAACAAAGTTCAAACAATAAATGTAGTATTTGAAAATAAAGATACAGCTCCATCAAATGGAACTACTAAAGGTACATGGTTAACGCATCCAGCATTTACTAGCTTTGATTCAAACGGATTCTGGATAGGAAAGTTTGAAACTGGATATGATGGAGCAACTTCAACTAGTGCCGCTCAAGTAAATAGCGTAGATACAAGTAAAATAATAATAAAGCCTAATGTATATAGTTGGAGAAATATAAATGTAGGGAATATATTTAAAAATAGTTATGATTACCAAAGAAGTTTAGATAGTCATATGATGAAGAACACTGAATGGGGTTCCGTTGCATATCTTCAACATTCAGCTTATGGATCACAGTCAAGTGTCAGAATAAATAATAATGAAGCTTATATCACTGGATATGCATCAACTACTGAGCCAACAACTGGTCCAACTAGTTCAAGTACCTCTACTAATAGGCATGAATCAACTTCTTTAGGAGTAAATGGAACCTATACTGTAAATTATTTAAATGCTAACTCAGGTGTAGCATCAACTACAGGAAATAGAAGTGGAATCTATGATATGGTAGGAGGGGCTTGGGAATATGTAGCAGGCTATACAACTGGAGCATCAACAGTAGGAGGAAATAGTGGAATAACTAGTTTATATCCGGACTTCTTTACTAATAGTACTTATACAAAATATTGGGATAAGTATACATCAACTACTAATACACAATATAATAATAGAATTTTAGGAGATGCTACTGGAGAGATGGGGCCATTTGGAAATGAAAAAGATCCAGATGGTGGTACTAGACAAAAATCAAGTTGGTATGGAGATTTCGCTTACTTTGCTCATTCTTCTTATCCTTGGTTCCTACGCGGGGGCAATTGGTACAGTGGCACTGGGTCTGGCGCATTTGCATTCAGCTACGATTCAGGCACTACGCACACGTACGGTTCTTTCCGTGTAGTGCTTGCTCCTTAGGCACCAAAGGTGCCGTTAACCCTGTGTAAACAGGAATTGGAGAAAAGTATAAATCATTGAATTAAATAAAACTATTGATATATGATGCCGCAGCTTTTTCTCTTTTTATGAAAAGCTGCGGCCAAATTATGGCATTTGTAAGTTTGAAATATACATAGTACAAATGTAGGGATATGGTTATAACAAGTCAATTTTCTTTGTTAGTGTTACTCGCTAACTTTGCTAATTCTTCTAATCCTTGGTTCAAACGCGGGGGCAATTGGAACAATGGCACTGAATCTGGCGCATTTGCATTCAACAACAATTCAGGCACTACGAACACGAACAATTCTTTCCGTGTAGTGCTTGCTCCGAGACTACAATATAACATTTATCTAATTATAATTATTCAAGGATAATTATCGGATATTTATCGTAGAGACCATATTCCTCTTTGAATTTCAAAGAAACACATAAATAGTAGTATTTAGTTAGTAACAACATGTGAATATTAGATACTATGATTAGCAGTACAATTTTTTTGTGCTGCTTTTTTTTGGAGGTAAAAATGAGTAAAATATATAATGAATATTTAAAATTAAAAGAAAAAGAGCCAAATAAATTATTTCTGTTTCATAATGGAAAGTTTTATATTTTTATTGCTGATGACGTTGATACAATAAATAACTACGTAGTTTTAAAGCCAACAAAATTTACCAGTGAAGTAAATAAATGTGGTTTCCCAGAATCACGATTTGAAGATTATATGAGGGTATTTAATAATCATAAACTAAATATACAAGTAATAGAATTAAAAGATATTATAGAAACTAGTAATAGTATAGTTTCTATACCAAAAAAGTATATAGATATTGAAAATAAAATAAAAAATATTGATATTAATAATATAACTCCCATTGGAGCACTTAATCTAATTATAGAATTAAAGGAGTTAATTAATGAGTAAAGCAGTAGATGAACTAATTATATATAAACAATATATTGAATTAATATATTATACAGAAATGATAACTGAAAAGTATCCTAAAAGTGAAAAGTTATCTTTAGTAACTAATATAAAAAATACTACTTACAGTGGCATAAAGAAAATAATAGTAGCATATAAACAATACAATAAGATAGATAAACTTAGATATTTAGGCGAATTAGATAATGAATTAAAATTTTTAAAAGTGTTGATTAGAGTATCATATAGAAGAAAATATATAAGTAATAATAACTATAAAGCTTGGGCTAAAAAGATAACTAATATCTGTAATCTTTTAGGTGGATGGATTAAAGCATGCCAAAGACAATAAAAAATATGTTTAATAAGAAATTAAACTATATAGCTTTCTATAATGCTCACACACGTGCTTCAAGTAATAAAAAAAGTAGAAGTGATGTAATCAAATATGAAATTGATTTAGAAACTAATCTAATGAATTTATATAATTCTATTAAAAATGGTAAATACCACGTAGGAAAATACCATCAATTTACTATTTATGAGCCCAAAAAGAGAATAATTCAATCATTGCCGTATAAAGATAGAATAGTTCATCAATGGTATGTAGGTGAATTTATATTACCGTACATTGTACCTAAATTTATTAAAGACACATATGCATGTATTAAAAATAGAGGAACTCATAAAGCAGTAAACCAATTACAGCATTACATGAAAATCATGCAAAGAAATAATGGTACTTATTATATTCTAAAGTGCGATATTAAAAAGTATTTCTATAGTATTGATAAAGATATTTTATATACTATTATGAAAAAGCATATTACTGATAAAAAGTTATTAGCTTTTACTAAATTATTGATTTATGATAGTGATGTAAATACAGGTATTCCAATAGGAAATTATACATCTCAATTTTTTGCTAATATATATTTAAATGAACTTGATCATTATGTAAAGGAACATCTTAAAGTTAAATATTACATCAGGTATATGGATGATTTTATTTTGTTAATTAAAACTAAAGATGATGCTCGTAGAATGAAAGTATTGATTGAAAATTATATTTCTACTAAGTTAAATTTGACTTTAAATCAAAAAAGCAAATATTACCCAAATAAATTAGGTGTAGATTTTTGTGGGTACCATATTTTTGAAACTCATTGTTTAATAAGAAAGAGAAGTAAGAGAAAAATAAGAAGCATTATTAGAAAGGCTAATTTTGATTATAGACATAATAAACTGAATAAAAAGAAGTTAGAAATGAAGTATAATTCATGGAAAGCTCATGCTAGTCATGCTAATACTTATAATTTAATTAGGAAATATAATAGCTTATTTGAATTGGAAAAAATAAAGTAATTGCCAGTATAAACTTATTTTTGCATATTTCTATGTTATTCGACACTACTTGACATAACTAGCTAATATTTGCTGTAGCTATTTGTAGTAATGTATTGTATAATCTTAATTGCGTGGAGTACGAAAGGAGAAAAAAATGAATAAAATCAGAGTACTTATGATCGATGATAACATCGAATTAATAAGCATGATTAAGGAGTACTTTAATAATCACGCTAAGATTGAATTAGTGATGGAGGCAAACGATGGTGAAAGGGGATTAGAACTAGTAACTAAGTGCCAAAATAACTATGATGTAGTAATATTAGATTTAATAATGCCAAAGAAAGATGGGTTATCTATCTTAGAAAGAATGAAACAACTACAAATAGATAAAAAAGTAATTATTTTAACTTCATACAATGCTCAAGATATGATACGTAAAGTATCAGAATATGGAGTAAATTACTTTATACTAAAGCCATTTGAATTAGCAGACTTAGAAAGAAGAATAGAAGATTGCTGCGATGATAAACCATATAATAATACATCAATAGATATTTATCATAATAATCTTCAAATATCAATTACTAAGATACTACATGAACTTGGAATACCATCTCACATTAAAGGATATCAATATATCCGTGAAGGAATATCAATCTTATATGAAAAGCCAGAAGTAATTGGTGGAATAACTAAAGAATTATATCCGGATATTGCTGGTAAGTTTGATACAACAGTATCTAGAGTTGAAAGAGCAATTCGTCATGCAATTGAAGTAAGTTGGAATCGTGGCGACTGGGATTTAATGGAAGAAATATTTGGTCACAGTGTAGATATTGATAAAGCTAAACCAACCAACTCAGAGTTTATTGTGACAGTTGCTGATAAATTAAGGTTAGAATTTCAAAAAAATTATACTAAATAGGTAAATTATTAGTACGTTAGTTAATTAAAATTAACTTAAAAATAGCTTAAAGTAGTACTTTAAGTTATTTTTTTAACTTTTTTAAAACTTTATGCAGTCATCTTCCAACTTTCTTATAATAATTATATTAGGGTGTATCATTGATACACTTAAATATTTAAGGAAAGGGGGAAAATATAGTGATAGAACTTATTGAAAAAGAAACTCTAGTAAATGATAACTTTGTATCACTGTTATCTGATACAACATTTAAGTATCTATATAAAAACATAGATACTAGAAGCTGGTTACAAACTATTATTAAAGAAGTATTTCTATTAGATATTACAGATTATCAATTAACAGATAATGAATCAAATACTGGTAATAAAGTAAAAGATTATCGAATGGATTTAAAACTAGTAAATGGAAAGAATACTATAATAATAGAAATGAATAAAGAGTATTATGAATTTATAGATTCAAAGAACTACCAATACTTGTACCGTGAAGCTGGAAGTTTATATGATACAGGAGAAGATTATCAAGATAGAAAGACTAAACTAATTTCATTCAATAACTATAGAAATAAGAAGATACCATCATTAAAGATGGGAAGTTATGTATTTATAGATCCAAAAACTAAATTAAGAATAGAAGATATAGAAAGTTATGAGATTTATTTACCTAATTATAAGAAAGTATGTTATGATAGTAGTGAATTAGAAGTTAGCTTAAGTTTATTTAGTGCAGATAGTTTTGATAAGATGAGGAAGCTAACTAATAATCCAAGAGATATAAAGATTATAGAAGAATTGGAGAGATTAGCTATGGATGAAGAATTCAAACTACATTATAACGCTGAAGCGGTCAAAAGAAAGACAGAGAATTCTATCAAGAAAGAATCTTATCGACATGGACTAGATGATGGCTCTAAGCAAGAAAAATTAGAGATAGCTCAAGCTATGTTAAACAAGAAAATGGATATAGAAACTATATCTGAAATTACTGGTTTATCAACAAAAGAGATAGAAGCTTTACAATAATCCTCTAATAGCAAGTTACTAAAAACTGATAGAATGTCTAGTTGGTAGTTTTATCAGTTTTTTAATTAACTCTTTAATTATAAAAGTAAACAAATGATTTTTTCTAAAATAAAAATATTAATATTATTCAATAGAATTATTGAGATTGGGCTTATTATTATGGGTGTTTTTCTTAAATAAAGTATGTAATTATGATAAATTAATTATATACTTTTTTTCTATACCGATTGACATTTGAAACTCAGGTTACTATAATTAAAGTATAAAATAATGTAAGGAGGATACCATTTATGGAACGAAAAATAACTGCAGACTTACTAAAATGGAAAAGAGATGTTAATCGTAAGCCACTATTAATATATGGAAATAAGCAAATAGGTAAAACCTACAGTGCTATTGAATTTGGTGAAAAGGAATATAAAACAGTTGCCTATATTAATAGTGAAAATAATTTAGAATTCCTAAATATTATGAAGAAAGAACGAACGATAGATAAGATTATTATGCGTCTATCTTTATTAGTAGGGGAAACTATTCTAAAAAATGATACTTTAATAATTATAGATAACGTAATGGATGAAGATGTAGTAAAAGCGATTAAAAAGTTTGGAAAAGAAGCAAATGATTATCATATTATCTTAATTACATCAAGTAAGGAGAAGTTAGTCCTATTCAAAGGAGAAGAACTTCAATATAAGTACATGTTTGAAATGGATTTTGAGGAATATCTAAGAGCAGTAAACAATGTAGAATTAATAGACTTCATCAAGACGTCATACCGCAACAATAAACCTATGCCATTTCATAGTGTAGCTTTAGATTATTATGAAGAATATTTAATAACAGGAGGTTTTCCTGAAGCAGTTTCAGCATCAATTAATAAAGCCGGAGACTTAAAATTAAGAATGATTCACGAAAAGATTTCAGACTGTTATAAAAAAGAACTACTAAATATAGATAACTTAATTGATATATCACGCGCTAGTGATGTATTAAATATAATTCCATATCAGTTATTAAAACCGAATCATAAATTTCAGTATGGACTAATGCGAACTGGTGGAAGAAGCAAAGATTATGAAAAAGCACTACAGTTTTTATCACAGAATGGTATCGCTTATAAATGCCATAAAATAAGTGAAGTTAAACCACCACTAAGTAGATGTAAAGATCCTGAAAGTTTCAAGTTATATTTAAATGATACCGGAATATTATTTATGATGATGCATTTATCACGAATTAAACTATTTAATGATAGTAATTTAAAATATATCCTATTTGAAAATAGCGTAGCCAACAACATCATAGGATGTGGTTATAACCTATATTATTACCAGTCAGAAGGTAAAGCTGAAGTTCCATTTATTGTTCAAACAAGATCAGGAAAAGTTATACCTATAGAAATAGTAAATAAAAATATATCTAAAGCTAAATCTTTAACGATGTTCATGAGTAAATTCGATATTAAAGATGCTATTCGTATAACTGAAGATAACTTTGGTATAAAAAAGGGAATAAAATATGTTCCAATTTATGCTACATTTTGTTTAAAAGAAAGTCTATATTAGAAAAGAGGAAAATATGAAACCAATTTTATTAACTATTTTAGATGGATTTGGCTTAAGAGAAGAGACTAAAGGTAATGCCGTTAAATTGGCAGAAAAACCTAATTTTGATTATTTATGGAATAAATATCCACATAGCACCCTAGTAGCAAGTGGGGAACAAGTAGGACTACCACATGGACAGATGGGTAACTCTGAAGTAGGACATATGAATATTGGGGCAGGTAGATTAGTCTACCAACCTCAAGAATTAATAAATGCCAGCATTAGAAGTAAAGAGTTTTATCATAATGAAGAAATACTAAAAGTAATAAACCACACCAAAAAAGAAAACTCTAAGCTACATATAATGGGATTACTTAGTGATGGTGGTGTCCATTCACATATAGATCATCTACTAGCTATATTAGACATGTGTAAACAAAATGAAGTAACCGAACTATACTTGCATATATTTACTGATGGTAGAGATGTAGATCCACATAGTGCCTATACCTATATTAATAAAGTAACAGCTAAATTAAAAGAAATTGGTATTGGTAGTATTGCTAGTATTAGTGGTCGTTATTATGCAATGGATAGAGATAATAACTATGATCGCTTAAAAAAAGCCTATGATGTTATGGTTAATGGTATAGGACCGGTTAAAAATGATATCAAAGAATATTTAGATAAAAGTTATGCTGCAAATATAAGTGATGAATTTTTAATTCCAACTATCTTTGATACTAAAGGAACTATATCTGAAAATGATGGTATTATTGTATTTAACTATCGAAAAGATCGTCTAAGAGAGATTCTAACAGCTATTACCAATCCTAAATTTAACGACATGAAAGTAGTAAGATTTAATAATGTAAAAGTAGTAACTATGTTGCCAGTAGTAGAGTCAGTAATAGCTCCCCATGCCTTTAATGATCCAAAACTAGACAACATTTTAGGAGAGTATATAGCTAAAAAAGGTCTATCTCAATTAAGAATAGCTGAAACTGAGAAATATGCCCATGTAACCTTTTTCTTTGATGGTGGTAAAGAAGAAAATTATCCGAATGAAAAGAAAATATTAATTCCATCACCTAAAGTAGCAACTTATGATTTAAAGCCAGAAATGAGCATAGTTGAAGTTACAGATACTCTTTTAAAGGAATTAGATAATAATAAGTATGATGTTATTATTTTAAATTATGCTAATTGTGACATGGTAGGACATACGGGTTGCTTAGAAGCAGCTATTAAAGCCGTTGAAGCAGTAGATAAAAATTTAGGAAGACTATATAATAAAATAGAAGAAATAGGTGGACTAATGATAATAACAGCAGACCATGGTAATTGTGAACTTATGATTGATGAAAATAATAATGTTATTACTTCACACACAACTAATAAAGTTCCATTTATTATCTGTAATAATAATTATCATCCTAAAGATGGAAAACTTGGTGACATTGCTCCAACTATATTAAAAATAATGAACTTAGAAGTGCCAGAAGAAATGACTGGAAATATTTTAATTTAAAAGTTTGCTAGTAGCAGACTTTTATTTTTGAAAAAAATTAATGTTCGATTGTAAGATTTAATAATTTTTTCTATAATGAAATAGGTGATACTATGTCTAACAGAATAATTTTTCATATTGATGTAAATAATGCTTTTTTATCATGGACAGCTGTAGATTTACTTGAGAAAGGTTATCCCATTGATATTAGAACTATAGCTTCAGTTATTGGTGGTGATGAATCAAAAAGAAGAGGTATAGTAACAGCAAAAAGTCCAGTAGCTAAAGCTAAAGGTGTAGTAACAGCAGAACCATTATTTATGGCTAGACGTAAGTGCCCAGATTTAAAGGTGTACAGTGGGGACTATAAACTTTATAGAAAAAGAAGCAATGAATTATATGAATATTTCTGTAACTTCACACCTACAGTTGAACGCTTTTCAATAGATGAATGCTTCCTAGATATGACTGGAACTAATCTGATATATGATGATCCAATTAAACTAGCTTATCGCATGAAAGATGAAATATATAGTAAATTTGGTTATACTGTAAACATAGGTATAGCTAATAGTAAATTATGTGCTAAGATGGCTAGTGACTTTGAAAAACCTAATAAAGTTCATACTTTATTTAATTATGAAATTCCAACAAAAATGTGGCCACTACCAGTATCAGATTTATTAATGGTTGGAAAATCATCAAGTAATTTATTAACTTCTATGGGTATTAAAACTATTGGGGATTTAGCCAAAACTGATGTAAATGTTTTAAAAAAGAGATTTAAAAGTCAGGGACAGTTAATGCATGATTATGCTAATGGTATTGATTATAGTCCAGTAAGTCAATACAAAACAGACTTAAAAAATAGAAGTATTAGTGTAACAGAAACACTAGAAAAAGACTTAGAAAAAGAGTCAGATTTTAAGAAAATCTTATTAAGACAAGCAGATAGAGTTGGTAAACAAGCAAGAAAAGAAAAACTCTATGCTACTACTATAGGTTTAATTTTTAAAACTAATGACTTTGTTAGTTATTCCCATCAACTAAAATTAGTTAACCCAACCAATGTAACTGAAGAAATCTATAAAACCAGCCTATCAATACTAAATAAAGGTTGGAAGGGAGAACCTATTCGTCTAATTGGTATAAGATTAAGTGATTTTACCCAAGATAACAGTAGGCAAACTTCAATATTTGACCAAGAAAAAGATTACCACAACAATGAAATACAAACAGTTTTAGACAATATAACTGATAAATTTGGTGAAGGTATAATAATGCCAGCCAGCTTAAAAGAAATAGAAAAAAAGTAGGTAGAAATATGAATAATGATAATTTTAATGATTTTGTTAAGAAACAAATAATAAATGCTAATAATATTAGTAATTTATATAATTATCCTAGTAATATAACTCATTTATTATATTTAATTATTCCAGCTTTCATTTTAAAATATGGCTTAGAACAGGAAAGATACATAATTAATGCTTTTACTAAAATTCCTATTATAATTAGCGATAAAGAAGATAATATTTACCAAGCATACTACCAAAGTATTCCTATAAAAAAAGATAATAGTTATGAAATATATAAATGTATAGTTTTAAGAAATTATAAAAATATTTCTCTAATGCAATTATTAGACAATTTAGTACATGAATTCAATCATGCTATAAATTCTATCTATCAAGAGTCTAAAGAAATAGAAGATAAGATTTATTTACGTACAGGACTAACTTATATTATTTATAATAGAAATACTCTTAAGCAAGTAAAAAAAGATGAAAGCTATATACTAGAAGAGATTATTAATACTAAACAAACAGAAATAATTATTAATATTATTAATTCTTTTAATAAATACTCAATAAATGATATAACTGTAACCAATACCCTATATGCAATTAACCATTCAATAACTAATTCATTTAAGTCTAATGCTTATCTTTTACAGTCTTTAGTATGTAAGACCCTTATTGAAAATAAGACTTTCTTTTCTACTCTAGAAAATCTACGTTTAAAAGGAAATGTTGATGAACTAGATTCCTGGTTTGATAATATAACTGGAGATTTGGGCAGTTATAAAAAATTAATTTCTATTTTGAATGATGTTATGAAATACCAAATTAAGCTAAATGAAAATAAAAAATTCAATTATTTTACTATTAGAAAAATAAAAAAATTAAATATAAGTGCTATAGAAATCATAAATAAGTTTGATGCTAACTGTAATTATCGTTAAGTAATTGATAATAAATTAGTAAAACCACAGAAAATGTGGTATGATATAAATGGTATTAAATAGAAAAGATGTGATTTCATGAAGAAAAACTCATTTATGCAAGGAGCTTTTATAGCTACATTTGGAATTGTACTTAGTAAAATACTAGGAATGATCTATGTAATCCCATTCTATTCAATCATAGGTGATCAGGGTGGTGCATTATATGGTTATGCCTATTCTATTTATGCTATATTTTTAGGAATAAGTCAGGCAGGTATTCCTCTAGCCATTAGTAAAATAATAAGTGAATACAATGTATTAGGTTATTATAATGCTAAAAAAAGAGCCTTCAAACTTGGTAAGAAAACTCTAATGACTCTGGGAATCATCTGCTTTATTATAATGTTTATATTTGCTAGTGGAATAGCTGATATAATTATAGGTGATATTACTGGCGGTAACACAAAAGAGGATGTAACGTTCGTTATAAGAGTAATTTCAACGGCCATACTAGTAGTACCATTACTAAGTATAAGCCGTGGTTATCTGCAAGGACATAAGTATATTGCTCCAACATCTGTATCCCAAGTACTGGAACAGTTAGTAAGAGTATTTATTATCATTTTTGGAAGTTACTTTGCTATAAATGTCTTTCATCTATCTCTAACTACTGCTGTCGGTATAGCTGTATTTTCGGCTACTGCTGGAGCTCTATGCTCATATTTTTACCTAGTAGTTAAGATTAATAAAAATAAAAAACAGTTAGAAAGGGAAACTTTAAAAGTAAAAGAACCTAAAATAACAGACCAAGAAATAATCAAAAAAATATTAGTATATGCTTTCCCATTCATCATGATAGATGTATTTAAATCATTAATTAACTCAGTAGATGTTTTTATGTTAGTAAAAGTTTTAGTTAATGGTATTGGCTATACAACTACTCAAGCAGAAGCTATAATGAGTGTAGTCTCCACCTGGGGATTAAAAATAAACATGATAATAGTATCAATAGCTACTGGATTAATGGTAAGTCTAATTCCTAATTTAACGGCTAGCTTTGTAAAAAAGGATATGAAAGATGTAAAATCTAAAATTAATCAAACTCTACAAGTACTTTTATTTTTTACTATTCCCATGACCTTTGGATTATCAGTTTTGGCTAAACCAGTATGGACAGTATTTTATGGAGTAAGTGAGTTTGGACCTAATGTTTATCAGTACTATGTCTTTGTTGCCTTGGCTACAACCCTATTTACTGTATCAATTACTATTCTTCAATTATTAAAAGAATATAAAAGAGTATTTATAGGACTATTAACTGGATTACTTACTAATGCCTTATTTAATATTCCATTATTGTATGGTTTTCATAAAATGGGTTTACCTGCCTATTATGGTTCAATTACTTCAACTATTTTAGGATACTCAGTATGTAGTTTCTTATCTCTTCATTATATTGGTAAGAAATATAAAGTAAACTATGAAGATACATTAAAGAAAGTATTTAATATTTTAATTATTACTATTTTTATGGTAGCCATTCTACTTATAATAAGATACTTTATACCATTTACTTCAACAAGTAGATTAACTAATATTCTATTAATAATAATTTATGTAATAATAGGTGCCACTATTTACTTAGGAATAATGATTAAGACTAAACTAATAAATCAAATATTTGGTGAAGAAAATATAAACAAGATCATGAAAAAGATTAGAAAGGTTAGATGATTGTATGAAATTTTGTGTATTAACTGAAGAAGAATATCGTAAATTTTATGAGAACTATGAAGATGCATCATTCATGCAATCTATTGAGTTATCACACCTAAAAAAAGAGTATGGACAAGTAATTCATTTGGTAGGAGTAAAAGATAATGAAGAGTTAATCGCAGCTAGCATGATCCTAGAAACCTCAACCATTTTAAATAAAAAACTATTTTATGCACCACGAGGATTGATGGCTGATTATCATAATAAAGAATTATTATCGTATTTTACTAATGAACTAAAAAAATATATCAAAAAACATAATGGTTTTATTTTAACTATTGACCCTAACATAATATATCGTACTCGTACTAGTGATGGCGAAATAGACCCTAATGATAAACCAAATGATGAAGCAATCACTAACTTAAAAGAATTAGGCTATAAACATTATGGCTTTAACTTATATTTAGATGCTTTGCAAGCTAGATGGTGTTATCGTATTAAGCTAGATGAAGACTATGAAGAAAAGAAAAGTAAATTTTCAAAAAGCACTAGAAAGAATATTGAATCGTGTATAAAAAAAGGTTTAATGGTAAGAGTTGGTACTATAGATGACTTAGATACAATGACTGAAATATTTGATCTAACCTCTAAAAGAAAAGACTTCTTTTCTAGAAGCTTATCATACTACCAAAAAATGTATAAAAATATGCATAACTTAATGACTATATATATAGCTTACCTAGATCCTAAAATATACCTAGAACACAGTAAAAACCTTTTAGAAGAAGAATTAAATAACCATAAAACAATTGAAGAAAAAATGAAAAAAGATAAAGTAGGCTCTAGATTATTAAATCAACTAGAAACATCTAATAAACTAATAGCTAAGTACCAAAATGAAGTAGAAAAGGCGACTAAGTTTAAAGAGAATAATCCTAATGGTAAAGATATAGGTTGCTTGTTGTCTATTCGCTCAGGTAATGAATATCTAACTTTATCGAGTGGAGTTTTAGAAGAATATAAAAGTTTTACTCCAAAGTATTTAATGTATGAACACCATATTAAAGAGGCATATAAAGAAAAATTTAAGTACTGTAATTTTTATGGTATTACTGGTGATTTTAATAAAGATGGCAAGTACTATGGTATCTATGAATTTAAAAAGGGTTTTAATGGTAATGTAATTGAGTACATAGGACAGTTTGAATTAGAAGTTACTGGTTTTTATAAAGTATATAAATTATTAAAGAAAATAAAAAGTATAATAAAAGGTGGTAAGTAATATGAATCAAGATAATTATATGTTTGAATATTTAGATGAAAACAAATTTCATGTCCGTGAAAGAAGTATACGTAAGTATAATATGCTAGCTTACAAAAAATTAAACTTTGAATATTATCCTAAATTAAGAGCAGGTGAATTTTTAGGTATTAAAATAGAGAAAAATGATAATGAACATAGTGAAAGATATGAACTTGAACTTCCTACAGATGATTTATTTAAAAAAGTACATGGAGCCATAAAACTACACTATACAGTTTTTTATGATAAAAAGATAGTATTATTAACTAATATTACTCCAGATGATATTCTAGAAGAGGGACACCGTTCAGAACTAAAAGCATATAAAGGAGTAATGATTTCTAAAAGTGATCCAAAGAGAGATATGTTTAAAGTAAATCTTTTAAACATGATGAATAAAGGAATTGGAAATACTGTAGCATTCATTTCCATAGTTACATCATTTGTGGTATTAGCAGTAGGTTTGATTATTTACTTTGTATTAAGATAAAATAAAAGGAGATTACATTTTATATGAATCTCCTATTTTTTTATATGATTTTTTAAATTTTTTAGACTTCTATACAAATGGAAAGAAATCTTATATAAAAGATACTGTGGTTTATTGATAATTAAATCAAACTCGCCCAATAATTCTACTACTTGTCCACCAAAATCTCTCTTAAATGAATATAATCCAAAAAGTGGATTTTCTTCCCTAAAGTCTCCAGTTATTCCATAAAAATTATATCTATCATAACCATGATTAATAGCATATTTCATACCTTCAAAATGAAGAGTATATGCAGATTGAAATTCCATGAATTTAGCATAAGAACCACCAACTAATGATAATACTTCATTTCCATATATTAAGAAAAGAATTCCTCCTAATGGTATAACCGTACCATTTTCTTCCTTCAATTTCTGAGTTTTCTCAATCTTTTTTTCTAATCTCTTAATATTTTCTTCAGTCTCACGTTGTTTAGATTGGTATTTTTTTTCATTCATTTTACTAGGATCTTGATCATGCTTTTTTATTCTGTCATTAGCTTCAGTTTTTAAATCACTAATTTCTTGCTTTAACTTATTAATCAAATCATCAGTATTTATCTCAGCTATCATTATCTTTAAAATACCACTTTTAGCTAAATGCTGATACATCTCCTGATAGTATTTCAAAGGTCTATCAATAAAATCTCTTCTATCGCCAGTATGCTGCATTATATCTTTAAATAATGGTAACTCGTCATAGCCAATTTCCCTACAGCATATTAATTCTCTTTCATTTTTTCTAAGAATCTGTCTTGTCTTAGGATCCATATCCTTCATAACATCATCAACTGTTCTATTTTTAGTCTTAGTAATGAATATCCAGCGAGGCTGTAATGTATCTTGCATTAAGTTAAAACCAAAATGTTTATATCCTAACTTAATAAGATTTTTATATGCCTGTTCATTATTTTCTCCATCTTCAACAATATTTCCAAATAAGTCACGTTCCTTATAAGATACATAGGGATCTATTTTAAGAAAAATTCCTTTATTCTTTTTTACATATTCTTTTACTTTAATAGTAAACTCTTTTAACAAATCATAATTATTATAATCAATTAAAAATCCACGGGGAGAATAAAACATTTTCTTACGTATTGGAGTCATTTTAGATAATAAAAGAGCACCAGCTACTATATTCTTACCATCCTTTAATCCTACTAAATGCATATCCCAGCCGTTTTCTTTCTTTAACTCTCCCCATTCCTTAGTCTGATGAAAACTAGCTTGAGGATGATTGTCAGCAAAATTTTTAAATTCTTTTTCTGTTAATTCAACAAGTTCCATAATTAAATTCTCCTCCATTATTTTTGTTTATTCTTCTTCTTAGCCATTTTTTTAATAAAGTTACGATATAATGGTACTAACTTAGTAAATACAAAGTACATAAATGGTTTTAATACATAATCAAACTCCCCAACAAATTCAACATAGTTACCACCAAATTTTTTCTTAAATTCATGTAGTCCAAGTAATGGATTTTCTTTTCTTAAATCCCCAATAGTACCAAATTGGTCATAAGTCTTAATGCCTTTATCATGGTAATAGCGAATATGTGTTTCATAAGTTTTATAATTAGCATAAGTTTCAGACAATATATTATGATTACCAGCATACAAAACCCAAGCCTTATCACCATATTCAATTATAAAGTGAGCACTAAGAGTTATATTATTATCATAATTAGTCTGTGCCATAATATATTTTTCTAAATCACTGTTAATTTTTTCAATTCTTTTTTCTATTTCCATTTTTTTTGTTTTTTCACTCTTACTTAAATTTTCTTTATTAAGAGTTGCAAGTGTTTTATTTAAATCATCTAATATATTATTTAAATGAAATATAATTTTCTGTAAATCGATAGAACCTAAAAATATATTACATGAATTATCCTGATTCCATATTTCATATAAATTCTTATAATAATCTAAATTATGAGTAACAAAGTCTTTTCTATTTTCTGTTAAAATCATTAGATCATAAAAAGTTTTAATATCATTTTCATTACCAACTCTAACTTGTGTAAACAATTCTTCTGCCTTTTTAATTCTTTGCTTAGTAGTTTTGGAAAATGCATTTTCTACATCTTCCCAAGGCCTATCCAAAGGTATACGAAAAGTATAACGTGGTTGCATTGTTTCAAAATTCTTAGTAAATCCTAAATGACGATATCCTAATTCTAATAAATTATTAATAACAGAATCGTTCTTATCGATAATAACATTTCCACTATTATCTTCCTCATTATAAATAATATCAGGATCTATTTTAATAAATATAGCTTTATGTACTTTAGCATATTTCTTTAACTCATTAGTAAATAGAGATAATAATTCTTTATCATTAAAGTCAATCACATATCCACGTGGTGCATATAAGTATGATAAACCTAGTGGTAATTTTTTTTCTAATAATAGTGCACTAGCTACTAATTCTCCTTTATCATTTTCTAAACCTACATAGTGAGGAGTTAAATTTTTTGATTTAAATGCAAATTGCCCCCAGGCATAGCTCTGGAGGAAATGGCTTTTAGGATGACTAAGTACAAATTTTTCATATTTTTCTTTTTCTATATTATCAACAAATTTCATATTATCACCTTCAGTTATTATTATACACTGTTTTCCAAAATATAAAAAGTATAACTGAAGTTAATTACCTACATCATATTATATCCTTGACTCTGATATGAACTACTATAGTTATTATCGCTATTATTAATTTTATTTTCTAATTTTATTATATGATTATTTAATCTAGTTACTTCCCTTTCTAACTGATACATACGATTTTCTAGTCTTTTTATCTCTTGCTCAAAGTTATTGTATAGTGGCATTTGAGCTTGGTTATAATTAGGAAACGGAATGAAACCCATACCTGTATTATTATTCATTAAACATCACCTTTATTTATCTTATTATATGAGTTATAATAAAAATGGTGATAAATTATGCGACTTAGAAATGTCAAAAATAAAGAAAAAATCATGGCAGAATCTAAATATTTAATAAAAAATCCCGAAGATTACCGTGGAAATTGGAAAAAATACTTTGGTAATAATAATCCTATTCATATAGAAATAGGTATGGGAAAGGGTAATTTCATTATAGAAAATGCCATAAAAAATCCTGATATAAATTTTATTGGAATTGAGAAATATGATAGCGTAATGGCTAAAGCTTTACCTAAAATACCAGTTGATATTAAAATTCCTAATTTATGTATGATAAGATTAGATGCTCTAAATATAGAAACTATTTTCAATAAGGAAATAGATGTGATATATTTAAACTTTTCAGATCCATGGCCTAAAAATAGGCATGAAGAACGTCGCCTAACGAGTACTAGCTTTCTAAAAAAATATGATAATTTATTTAAAAAAGATGCAACTATTATTCAGAAAACAGATAATAGATTACTATTTGAATTCTCATTAATTGAATTAAGTAAGTATGGTTATATCTTTGAAAAATTATCATTAGACTACCATAATTCTGGTGAAGAAAATATAATTATGACTGAATACGAAAAAAAATTTTCTAGCCAGGGTCAAAATATATACTATTTATATGCAGTAAAGCCAATGTCTAATAAGTAAAAAAAAACTAAAATTATTTCATAAAAGCAAATAATTTGATATAATGATAAAAGAGTAGGTGAAATATGAGGAAAATATTAATAATACTTTCTTTACTTACTTTGGTAACAGGATGTTCTATTGTACATATTGAAAATCAAACTTATGAAGAAATAGTAAGTTCAATTCTAGGAGTAAATCAAAATTTAAAAAATGTTTCTTTAGAAGGATATTCATACTATCTACCTAAAGGGGTTCTTTTAAAACAAAGCAATTCTTATAATTCAATTTTATATTATAATCATAAAAAGATGTATTTATATGTAGATGTGATATCTTATTACCATAAAATAGAAAGTGATTTTGAGGAAGATAAAAATAATTATTTTTCAATGAAAATCAATCAGTCTGGTAAACAAGGTTATTTGGAAATAACTAAACTAAAAGATTCATATTTTGTGGAGTTCATGTATCACTATGCTAAGATAGAAGCCGAAGTTTCAGAAAAAGAGCTTAAAAACACAGTTACAGTCATGGCATACATCTTAAATAATGTTAAGTATAATGATACAATACTAAATACAATAGTAGGGGAAAACTCATTAGATTATAACGAAGAATCATTTAATATATTTAAACCAAAACGTGAAGACGGAAGTTTCCTTAAATACGAAGATCAATACCAAATAAATACACCAAAGCCTGATGAAGATAACATTGATATAAAAGAAATAGAATAAGAAAGGGGTACAATATGGGACTTTTAGAAAAACTAAAAAATACTTTCTTTGAAGAAGAATATATAGAAGTAGAGGAAAAACCCATTGCTAAAAAGGTAGAACCAAAATCAAAGAAAATAGTAAAGACCGAAAAGATAGAGAAAGAAGAGAAAAAAGTAGAACCAGTAATTGAGGTCGAAAAAGAAGAAAAACTAGCAGAGGTACCAAATTATTCTGATAAGGAATTATTAAAAAAGGATACCAACATTAATTATTATGATGAAGATGATTTTGTTGAAGTTAAACCGATTCCTAAAAAAGAAGAACCGGTTAAGGAGCCTACAAAAATATATGGTGAAGATCCTAAAAAGTTATATAGTCACATTGAACTAGATAAAGAAGAACATAAACCATATGCGAGTGTTAATTCAAAAGCTGGTTTTAAACCAACTCCAATTATTTCTCCAATCTACGGAATACTAGATAAAAACTATAAGAAAGAAGAAGTAATAGACAAGAAAGATAAACCAAGTAGTTATGTTTCACGAAAAAATGCTGACTTAGATTTTGTTAGAAATAAAGCTTTTGGAAGCTTGGATGATGACATAATGATGGATTCATTTAGAGATATAGAACCAACTGAAAAACATGTAGAAAATAAACCTGTTGAAGAAGAACAAGACAATGAAAATGAAGATAATCTATTAGTTGATATGACCGATTCAACATCAGCTCCAGCAGTGGATAAAGTCACAATAGCAGATGCTGAGGAATATTTTGAAGATTTAGGGTTAGAATATAATGTAGACTATAAAGATAGTCGCTATGAAAAAGCTAGTGGTAGAAGAAGCGATAAAAAAAGAGTTGCAGATACTAATAATGATGAAGGTGATTCAGCAAATCTAGAAGATAATCTATTTGAATTAATTGATTCAATGTACGAAGATAACGAAAGGAAGTAAGAATATGGAAAGTTTAATGGAAGTATTGCCTATAATACTTTATAGTCTAGGAATAGTATTAATAATAGTTTTAATAGTATTAGGAATAAAATTAATACATACTATAGATAAAGCAAATCTAATATTAGAGGATGTAGAAAAAAAGTCTAAATCATTGAATGGAGTTTTTAATGTAATCGATGGTGTAACAGATACATTATCTGTTCTAAGTGATACATTAGTAACTAGTATTACTAGAGTTATTGGGAGACTTATTCCCAGAAAAAGAAAAAAGGAGAGAAAAGAAAATGAGTAAAAAAGAAACATGTGCAAAAAAAAGTGGTGCAGGAAAATTTTTATTAGGAGCAGCAGTAGGTGCAGGTCTTGGAATTCTATTTGCTCCAAAAGCTGGTAGTGAAACAAGACGTGATTTAAAAAAGAAAATGGATGAATTAGTAAAAAAAGTTAAGGAAATAGATGTAGATGAGGTAAAAGAGCAACTACAAGATAAAATAGCTGAAATAAAATATGAACTAGCTGATCTTGACAAAGAGAAAGTTCTTAAAATTGCTAAAAATAAAGCTTCTGATCTAAAACAAAGATGTGAAGAATTAGTTCAACTTGCCGTTGATAAGGGTACTCCAGTATTGGAAAATGCAGCCAATGAGGTACGTGAAAAAACTATTGAAGCCGTTAAAGAAATTCTTGATCGCTTAGAAAAAGCAGATAAAAAGGCAAAAAATAAATAATAATGCTATATATATCTAATTATGCAGATAAAATACTAGCAAGTTCAAAAATTAAAGTTGATAGAAAAAGAACGGTTGAAAGAGTTGAACCAATTAGGTTTAATACCCAAAATCAACATAATAAAAGTCAGCATGAACAAAGTTTCAGTGAAGTTTTACATAAAGAGATACAAAAATCTAAAACAAAATAATTGCTTAATTAAAGACAACATGTTAATATATAACTTATATTTAACGATGACCAATTATCAAGTAGGAAATATATAAGAAAAAAAGAGAGCTTATGGTTGGTGAAAATAAGCCTTAGTATATTTCTAAAATACGTAATTGTTAGTTAAAACGGTAGTGCGTTATAGCTTAGAGAGTATAGTTAATACTATAAATTAAGGTGGTACCACGGTAAATTCGTCCTTAGGATGATTACCGTGTTTTTATTTGAGGAGGTAAAATATGAATTTATATGAAGATTTAAAATGGAGAGGATTAATACAAGATATAAGTGATGAGTCCTTAATAGAAAAACTAAATAATGGTGGATTAACTTTCTATATAGGTACAGACCCAACTGCTGATTCTATGCATATTGGTCACTATTCTTCCTTTCTAATTTCCAAGAGATTAGCTAAAGCTGGACATCACCCTATCCTATTAGTAGGTGGGGCTACAGGACTTATTGGAGATCCTAAACCAACAGCTGAAAGGCCAATGATATCAAAAGAAGAAGTTAAACACAATTTTGATGGATTAAAAGCTCAAGCTGAAAAAATATTTGGTTTTGAAGTTGTTAATAACTTTGATTGGACTAAAGACATAAACGTAATTGATTTCTTAAGAGATTATGGTAAATATTTTAATGTTAATTACATGCTAGCAAAAGATAAAGTAAAATCAAGAATGGAAACTGGAATTACATATGCAGAATTCTCATATATGATACTACAGGCCCTAGATTTCTTACATTTATATGAAACTAGAAACTGTACACTACAAGTAGCAGGATCAGATCAATGGGGTAATATCACTTCAGGAATTGAGTTAATCCGTAAAAAATTAGGTAAAGAGGCTTACGGTATGGTAATGCCACTAGTTACCGATTCCAATGGCGTTAAATTTGGTAAAACTGAAGGTAATGCTCTATGGTTAGATGAAGAAAAAACATCATCATATGAATTATATCAGTATCTTATTAACCTAGAAGATTCAATGATAATTGAGTATTTGAAAAAACTTACATTCTTATCAAAAGAAGAAATAGAAGAATATGAAAAGAAGAATAAAGAACATCCAGAATTACGTGAAGCTCATAAAAGATTGGCTCAAGAAATAATAACTGATCTACATGGAAAAGAATCATATGAAAAAGCACTTGAATTAAGTACAGCCCTATTTAGTGGTAACGTTAGTAATCTTACTGCTAAAGAAATAGAACAGGTATTTAAACAAATCCCAAAATTTAAGATAGAAAAAGATGAAAATTTACTTGATTTTTTAGTAAATCATGATATAGTAACAAGTAAACGTGAAGGACGAGAACTATTAAATAGTAATAGCATATCAATTAATGGTGTAAAAACAAATGATTGTGATATGGTAATTTCCAAAGACAAGGCTATTGAACAAAAATATATTATAGTTAGACGTGGAAAAAAGAAATATTATTTAGGCTTTTACGAATAAAATAAATATGAGGTGAGATATATATGGCTAAGAATAACACAAATAGAAGTAAAAAAAGTGTAACCACAAAAAATAAAAATATAGTAAATAAAAATATAGAATCAAAGTCAACATCAACCTCATTAACCGAAAATAAATCAATTAAAAATAAAAATACTGCTTCTAAAAATAAACAAAGAGCTATAGAAAATTCCAGAAAAGCTAATAAGAAAGAAATAACAGCTAAGAAAAGGAAAAGGGAAGCAACAAGAGTAATTCCAGTAGATAAGATATTAGAAGCACAACGTCAAGCAGAAAAAAAAGCTAGAGAAAAACAAAAACAAGAATTAAAAAATAATGAAAAGATAACATCAAAGCAACCAGAAAAACCTAAATCAGAAAAAAATAAAAAAGAACCAAAGCTAAAATTAAAAGTCAAAGATTCAACTAAAAAGAATTCAAAAAAAATAAAAAAGAGTAAACCGATACTAACATTCAAGTCTAAAAAAATATATATTGGAATAATGTTAGCATGTATACTAATATTAATAGTAGAAGGTATTTACTTCTTAATCATAAAACAAAATATAAATAATAAATCAGTCTACTATGATACACTAAATTCCCTAACACTAGATAAAACTGATATAGTAGCTGTAGGAAGTAGTAATTTCAAAAATAGTAAATATAATGCTTACACCAAGGGCCTAGAAAAAGCTAAATTAGTTAAATATGATAAAAATGGCACTATAATATTTGAAAAAATGTACAATGATGGAATTAATTCTACTTACAATGATATTATTGAAGTTAATGACGGTTATGTAGTGGTAGGAAGCTATGAAAAAGACGAAGAACAAACCAAATCAAATGTAAGGGATGCTTTAATAGTTAAATATGATAAAGATGGAAATATAATATGGAAAAAAACTTTCACATCATTATCTAATTCTAAATTCAATAAAGTAGTAGAAGTTGAAGATGGCTATGTAGTAATTGGCCAAAGTATATACGCCGCTATGGAAATGGGTAACTCTGATCAAGGCGGAGGAGTAATTATAAAATACAGCACTACTGGAGAAGTAATGTGGACTAAATTCCATGGTGGTACTAAATCAGGATCATTTAACGGTGTCACGATAGTTGATGGTAGTTTCTATGTAGTAGGTAGAGATGGAACTGATTTTGGTAATCTAGTAAAATACTCTAGCGATGGAGAATATGAATGGCATCGCAATTATCGTTATACTGATACATTAGGCTTATCTGATATTGCCTATGCAGATGGAAAATTATATGCAGTTGGTTCTAAAGAAATATTTGATAAAGAAGTAACAGATGACGATGAAAGAAATACTACTAACACTGATGCTTTGTTGATATGCTATAACCTAAATGGTGAAATAGAATTTGAAAAAACATTTGGTGGTAGCAATCAAGAACGATATAATTCAATCATGGCTTACCATAATAACTTGTTTGTGATTGGTTCAAGTAATTCCAAAGACTCTGGTCTAAGAATATTCACAGATGGAACTGCAACAACAGGTATCCTAGTAAAATATGACCTATCAGGAAGTATAGAGCGTAAAACAACATATGGTGGTAGCAATCAAGATAATCTAACAGATATAGTAACAGATAATAGTAATCTATACATAACATCATATACTAATAGTAAAGACGGTAATATTATATTAAAAAAAGATAATGGTAAAGATTATCATGGTAGATTAATAAAAGTTGATTCAAGACTTAGAATACTATTTCTTAAATAACTAGTATTATAATAAAGGGTAGAAAAAATAATATATTCTACCTTTTTATATTGCATGAAAGCCTTATAGTAAAAGAAAAAATTGAAAAAAATGCTTGCTTTTTAAGGATACCCTATGCTATAATCTTAACTGTGTGGCTGCTTAGATGTGTGAGGTTGCCGATACGCCAGGTTAAGTTGTTAATTCTTAATTAAGCAAATCGGGTTTTTACACGGAGCAAGTCTATACTAGATATAGGCGAAGGGAGGATTCAAAATGTCAAAGGATAGAGTTCGCATAAGATTAAAAGCATATGATCATAGAATTCTAGATAATGCTGCCAAAAAAATAGTTGAAACTGTTAAAAGATCTGGAGGAGAAATCAGTGGACCAGTACCACTACCAACAGAAATAGAAAAGTTTACTATTTTAAGAGCTGTTCACAAATATAAAGATAGCCGTGAACAATTTGAAATGCGTACGCATAAAAGACTTATTGATGTCAAGAACCCAAGCAAGGAAACTATTGATGCATTAGCACATTTAGATTTACCAAGCGGTGTTGATATTCAAATTAAGGTAGAACAATAATAGGAGGAAAAGTTATGAAAGGAATCTTAGGTAGAAAAATAGGAATGACTCAAGTTTTTACTACTAACGGTAAATTAATTCCTGTTACTGTAATTGAAATTGAACCAAACGTTGTAACTCAAATTAAAACAGTTGCAAAAGATGGTTACGATGCTATTCAGTTAGGATATGAAACAGTAAGAGAAAAAGTTAGTAATAAAGCTAAAATCGGTCATACAAAAAAAGCAAATACTGAACCTAAGCGCTTCTTAAGAGAAATTAGGGGAGTAAATGTTGAAGACTATACTTTAGGTCAAGAAATTAAAGCAGACGTTTTTGCTAAAGGTGAAATCGTTGATGTAAGTGGAATCAGCAAAGGAAAAGGATTCCAAGGTGTTATTAAAAGATATAACCAATCTCGTGGTCCAATGGGACATGGTTCTCAATATCATAGAGGTGTAGGTTCATTAGGTACAATGTTACCAATGCACGTATTAAAAGGTAAAAAATTACCAGGACATATGGGTAATGTAGCATGTACAATTCAAAATCTAGAAATCGTAGATGTAGATTTAGAAAATAACATTATCTTAGTTAAAGGTAATGTACCAGGTCCTAAAAAATCTTTAGTTATGATTAGAACTTCAGTTAAAAAAGGTGAAAAAGTAAACGAAAGTGAAGAACTTATTACTTACGTTGAAATACCTGTTGAAGAAGAACAAGTAGAAGAAAATACTGCTGAAGAAGTTACTGAAGAATCAAAAGAAGAAGTAAGCGAATAATCATCACAAATAATAAATAATTAAAATAAATGTGATGAAAGGAGGAATTAAAGATGGAAAAGTTAAAGGACGTTAAATTAAATAAAGAATTATTAAGTATTGAACCTAATGAAAAAGTTTTATACGACGCAATCATTCTTTCACAAGCATCATTAAGACAAGGAACACACTCAACAAAAACTCGTAGTGAAGTTAGTGGTGGAGGAAGAAAACCATGGCGTCAAAAAGGAACTGGTCATGCCCGTCAAGGATCTATCCGTGCAGTACAATGGGTAGGTGGAGGAAGATATGGTACACCTGTTCCAAGAGATTACTCAAAGAAACAAAATCGTAAAGAAAGAAGATTGGCATTACAAACAGCATTCTTAAATTTATATAATGATAAAAATGTAGTTGTGGTTGATGAAATTAAATTATCAACACCAAAAACAAAAGAAATGATAAGTTTATTAAATGCTTTAGAAATACTTGATAAGAAAGTTCTTGTAGTTGTTAAAGAATTAGATGAAAATATCATTTTAGCTTCAAGAAATTTAAGTAATATAATCGTAATTGAGCCAACTGAAATGAATGTGTTAGATTTAGTATCAACTGATATTTTACTAACTACAAAAGAAGCAATGGCTAGTATAGAGGAGGTGCTTAGATAATGAATACAAAGTACTTAGAAATCATTAAAGCGCCAGTTATTACAGAAAAAAGTGGTATGCTTGGACAAAAACAACAATATGTTTTTAAAGTTGATCCAAAAGCAAAGAAAACAGAAATCAAAGTAGCTATTGAAAAGCTATTTAATGTAAAAGTTGATAAAATATGCACTATCAACGTAGTACCAAAGAAAAGAAGAGTTGGTCGTTACTCAGGGTTATCAAATCGTAGCAAGAAAGCTATTGTAACCTTAAAAGAAGGCCAAACAATCGAACTTAATTAGAAGGAGGGTTACTCATGTCAGTAAGAAACTATAAACCAATTACTCCAGGTCAAAGAAAAAGAAGCGTTTTAGTTAATAGTGAAATCACTACAAATAAACCTGAAAAAAGCCTAGTAATTAGTTTAAAGAAAAACGGTGGTCGTAACAATCAAGGAAAAATTACTGTAAGACATCAAGGCGGAGGAGCTAAGAGAAAATACAGAGTAATTGATTTCAAACGTAACAAGTTTGATATACCTGGTAAGGTAGCAAGTATTGAATACGATCCAAACAGAACAGCAAATATTGCGTTAATAAATTATAACGATGGTGAAAAGAGATATATCATCGCTCCTAAAAACCTAAAAGTAGGAGATGTTATTGTATCAGGAGAATCAGCAGATGTTAAAGTAGGAAATGCACTTCCTATTATGAACATTCCAGTTGGTACCATGATTCATAATATCGAATTAAGACCAGGAAAAGGTGGAGAATTAGCTCGTAGTGCAGGAGCATCTGCTCAAATCCTTGGACGTGAAGGTAATTATGTAATGATAAGACTTTCTAGTGGTGAACAAAGATTAGTTCTAGGAACTTGCTTTGCAACTATTGGTGAAGTTGGAAATGAAGATCAAAATCTAGTAAGATTAGGAAAAGCTGGACGTACTCGTCATTTAGGTATCAGACCTACAGTTCGTGGATCTGTTATGAACCCTAATGATCACCCACATGGTGGTGGAGAAGGACGTGCACCAATCGGTCGTAAAGGGCCTGTTACTCCTTGGGGTAAACCTGCTCTTGGATATAAAACACGTAAGAAAAAATCATCTGATAAATTTATCGTACGTCGTCGTAATAGTAAATAGGAAAGGATATAAGTGATTATGGCAAGAAGTTCAAAGAAAAAACCTTACGTATTCGAAAGATTACTAACTAAGGTAGAAAAATTAAATGAAACTGGAAAAAAAGAAGTCATTAAAACTTGGTCTCGTCGTTCAACTATCTATCCTGCATTTATCGGACATACATTTGCAGTTCATAATGGTAAAGAATTTATTCCCGTTTATGTTACTGAAGATATGGTAGGACACAAACTTGGTGAATTTTCACAAACTCGTAAGTTTGGTGGACATGGCGATAAGAAGAAGAAATAGTGACTAGGAGGAGAAAAAAATGGAAGCAAAAGCAATCGCAAAAACTCTTAGAGTATCACCTATTAAAGCTCGCTTAGTGATTGATTTAATTCGTGGTAAAAGTGTAAATGATGCAATCGTTATTTTAAATAACATGAATAATAAATCTGCTCGTCTTATCATAAAAGTTTTAAATTCAGCTACAGCTAACGCTATTAATAATAATGGTGCTAAGCAAGAAGAACTTTATGTAAAAGAAGCAAGAGTAGATGCAGGTCCTGTGATGAAAAGACACATGTTTGATTCACGTAGTCACATCGGACATAATGATAAAAGAACAAGTCACATCATCGTTGTTGTGGCTACTCGATAATCTAAAGGAGGGTTAGAAATGGGTCAAAAGGTTAATCCTAATGGACTAAGACTTGGAATTAATAAAGACTGGGATTCTAAATGGTATGCAAATAAAAAAGATTTTCCAAAGCTTTTAAATAATGATATCAAAGTTCGTGAATATTTTGATAAGAATTTAAAAGATGCAGCTATTTCCAAAGTTCAAGTTGAAAGAAATTCTAAGAAAGCAGAAATAATTGTTCACACTGCTAAACCTGGTGTTATCATCGGTCGTGGTGGAGAATCAATCGAAAAACTTAAAAAAGAAATTTCTAAATTAATTAATGAAGAAGTTCAAATTTCTATAGTAGATATTAAGAAAGCTGATATGAATGCACAAATAGTTGCCAATTCTATAGCTAATCAAATTGAAAATCGTGCTTCCTTCAGAATGGCTCAAAAAAGAGCTATCCGTAATGCTATGAAAGCAGGAGCTAAAGGAATTAAAACATTAGTATCTGGACGTTTAGGTGGGGCTGATATGGCACGTAGTGAAGGTTACACAGAAGGAACAATTCCTCTACATACATTAAGAGCTGACATTGATTATGCAACAGCAGAAGCAGATACAACATTTGGTAAAATTGGTGTTAAAGTATGGATTTATAAAGGAGAAATTCTTCCTAGTAAAAAGACTAAAGGAGGTAATTAAAAATGTTAATACCATCAAGAACTAAATACCGTCGTGTACATAGATTACCTTACGAAGGTCATGCTAAAGGGAATACGGTATTAGACAAAGGTGAATACGGTTTAGTAGCAAAAGAAGGTGCTTGGATTACTTCAAACCAAATCGAAGCTGCACGTATCGCTATGACACGTTATATGAAACGTGGTGGAAAAGTATGGATCAATATTTTCCCACATATGCCATTAACTAAAAAACCTATCGGTACTCGTCAAGGTAAAGGTAAAGGTAACGTTGAGGCTTGGGTAGCAGTTGTTAAAGAAGGTAAAATTATGTTTGAAATTGCTGGTGTTTCAGAAGAAGTTGCCCGTGAAGCATTAAGATTAGCTTCTCACAAACTACCTATTAAAACTAAATTTATCAAAAAAGAAAATGGTGGTGAATTAAATGAAGGTTAAAGAAATAAGAGAACTAACCACTGAAGAAATCATTGCTAAAATTAAAGAGTCAAAAGAAGAGTTATTTAACTTAAGATTCCAACAAGCAACTGGTAACTTAGAAAAACCTTCAAGAATCAGAGACTTAAGACATACAGTAGCACGTTTAAAAACAGTTTTACGTGAACGTGAGCTTAAGGATGAGGAGGCTAAGTAACAATGGATAAAGTAAAGAAAGAGTTAATTGGAACAGTTGTTAGTGCTTGCAATAATAAGACAATCACTGTTCGTGTTGAAACTTATAAAAAACATCCAAAATATGGAAAAAGAGTAAAATATTCTAAAAAATATTGTGCTCATGATGAATCTAATAAAGCTAAAGTAGGAGATACAGTTAGAATAATTGAATGTAAACCAATTTCAAAGACTAAACATTTCTACTTAGCAGAAATAGTAAAAGAAGCAGTTATTTTATAACTCTTAGGTGAAGGAGGAAATAATTTATGTTACAACAAGAAAGCCGTTTAAAGGTTGCTGACAACTCAGGTGCAAAGAGTTTATTAGTAATTCGTGTACTTGGTGGAAGTAAAGTAAAAACAGGAAATATCGGTGACATAGTTGTTGGTACAATAAAAGATGCCACACCTAATGGAACTGTAAAAAAGGGAAAAGTTGTAAAAGCAGTAATTGTTAGAAGCAAGCAAGGTTTACGTCGTGATGATGGAAGCTATATCAAGTTTGATGACAATGCTTGTGTAATTATTAAAGATGATAAGAGTCCAGTAGGAACTCGTATCTTCGGTCCTGTTGCAAGAGAACTTCGTGACAAGGACTTCATGAAAATAGTATCTTTAGCGAAAGAAGTGCTATAAAGGAGGATATTATGAAACTTAAAGTTGGTGACTCAGTAAGAGTAATAGCTGGTTCCAGCAAGGGTGTTGAGGGAAAAATTATCAAAACACTTAACAAAGAACATCAAGTAATAGTTGAGGGTGCTCACATTGTTAAAAAACACAAAAAAGGAAATGGTCAGGAAACTGGTGGTATCCTTGAAGTAGAAGCACCAATCGATGTTTCAAATGTTATGATAATCGATCCTAAAACTAAGAAACCTACAAGAATCGGTTATAAATTAGATGAAAAAACAAATAAAAAAGTAAGAATTTCAAAAAAATCAAACGAAAAGATTGATTAGTTGGAAGGAGGGTAATATATGAACCGCCTAAAAGAAAAATATCTAAATGAAATAGTTCCAAGCTTAAAAGAAAAACATAATTATAAGTCAATTATGGAAGTACCTAAACTAGAAAAAATAGTAATTAATATGGGTGTAGGAGATGCTACTACTAATTCAAAATTAATAGAAGCAGCTGTTAAAGACCTTGAACAAATAGCTGGTCAAAAACCTGTAATTACAAGAGCTAGAAAGTCTATTGCTGGATTTAAAGTAAGAGAAGGTCAAGCAATAGGATGTAAGGTAACACTTCGTGGTGAAGCAATGTATAACTTTATGGATAAGTTAATCACTATTGCACTTCCACGCGTACGTGATTTTAGAGGAGTATCTTCTAAAGCATTTGATGGTAGAGGAAATTACACTTTAGGAATTAAAGAACAATTAATTTTCTCAGAAATTGACTATGATAATATAGCTAAAGTTCGTGGAATGGATATTGTTTTTGTAACAACTGCTAAGACGAACGAAGAAGCATTTGACTTATTAAGTGAACTTGGAATTCCTTTTAGAAAGTAATTGGAGGATATTATGGCAAAAAAAAGTATGAAAATTAAAGCTAATAGAAAGCAAAAATTCAAAGTCCGTGAATATACTCGTTGTGAAAGATGTGGAAGACCACATGCTGTAATGAGCAGATTTGGAATTTGTCGTATTTGTTTTAGAGAATTAGCTAATCAAGGTAAAATACCAGGTGTAAAGAAATCAAGCTGGTAGGAGGGAGGAGTTAAATATGGCTGTAGTAACAGATACAATAGCAGACATGCTAACTCGTATACGTAATGCTAATAGTATGCGTTATACAGAAGTAAAAGTACCTGCTTCTAATCTAAAATTAGAGCTTGCTAGAATTTTAAAAGAAGAAGGATTTATAAAAGATTACAAAGTATTAGATGAAAAAGTTCAAGGAATGATTATTTTAACACTTAAATATGGACAAAATAAAGAAAGAGTAATCACAGGATTAAAACGTATATCTAAACCTGGACTTAGAGTATATGCAAAAGCTGATGAAGTACCTAAAGTACTTAATGGATTAGGTATCGCAGTTATTTCAACATCTAAAGGAGTTATGACTGATAAAGAAGCTCGTAAACAAAATTTAGGTGGAGAAGTTTTAGCTTATATTTGGTAAAAACATTATATAAGGAGGTGCAAGTATGAGCCGTATCGGTAAAAGAACAATCATAGTGCCACAAGGGGTAACAGTTACAGTAGCAGATAATACTGTTAATGTAAAAGGACCTAAAGGTGAATTATCATTAGAATTAAATAAAAACATAGAATTAGAAGTAAAAGAAAACGAACTTTTAGTTAAAAGAGCTAATGATGAAAAAACTACAAGAGCAATGCATGGAACAACAAATGCAAATATTAATAATATGATTATCGGTGTAACTGAAGGTTTTAAGAAAGATCTTGAAATTATCGGTGTTGGTTATCGTTTCAATGTAAAAGGTAACACACTAGTAATCAATGCTGGATATTCTCATCCAGTAGAAATCGAAGTACCAGCTGGACTTAGTGTAGAAGCTACTTCAAACACAGAAATTACTGTAAAAGGTATTGATAAAGTTTTAGTTGGAGAATTTGCAGCAAATATACGTAAAGTAAGACAACCTGAACCTTACAAAGGAAAAGGAATTCGTTATAAAGATGAACATATTCAACGTAAGGAAGGAAAGAAAGCTGCTTAATAGTAAATAAGTAGAAGGGAGAAGTTACTTATGATAAAAAAAGTATCTCGCAATGAAATGCGTAAGATAAGACATGAAAGAGTAAGAAGCAAAATCGTTGGAACTAAAGAAATTCCTAGATTATGTGTATACCGTTCAAATAAAAATATCAGTGCGCAAATTATTGATGATGAAAATGGTATTACTTTGGCAAGTGCCTCTTCAAACGCTTTAAAGTTAGTAAATGGTGGAAATGTAGAAGCTGCTACTAAAGTAGGAGAAGCAATCGCTGAAGCTAGTAAAAAAGCCGGTATTACTAAAGTAGTATTTGATAGAGGTGGTTACCTTTATCATGGACGTGTAGAAGCATTAGCAAACGCTGCACGTAACAAAGGATTAGAATTCTAGGAAGGATGGGTATTATGCAAAATAAAAATAATAACCCCAAACAAAAAGAAAAAGAGCTAGAAGAATTAGTAATTGAAGTAAAATCCGTTGTTAAAGTAAACAAGGGAGGACGTCAAAGAAGATTCTCTGCTTGCGTTGTTGTAGGGGATAGAAAAGGTCGCGTTGGTTTAGGAATTGGTAAAGCAAATGAAGTACCTGATGCCATCAAAAAAGCAATTCAAGCCGCTAATAAAAATATTGTTAAGATTTCCTTAGTTGAGGGAAGAACAATTCAACACGAAGTTATTGGAAGAAATGGTGCTGCCAAAGTATTCTTAAAGCCAGCTGCTGCTGGTACTGGTGTAATCGCTGGAGGTGCAGTTCGTGCTGTACTAGAGCTTGCCGGTGTTCGTGATATCTTGTCTAAATCACTTGGTTCTCGTACTAAACTAAACATGGCTACTGCTACAATTAATGCTTTAAAATCAGTAAAATCCATCGAAGAAGTTGCAAAACTTAGAGGAAAAACAGAAGAGGAGATTTTAGGATAATGAAGTTACATGAATTAGTAGCTAACGAAGGTGCTACTCATAAAAGAAAAAGACTAGGTAATGGTCGTGGTAGTGGTTTAGGAAAGACAAGTGGAAAAGGACAAAAAGGGCAAAAAGCTCGTAGTGGTGGAGGAAAAGGTGCTGTTTTCGAAGGAGGACAATTGCCTTTATACAGACGTTTACCAAAACGCGGATTTAGCAATGCTAAATTTAAAACAGTTTATGCAACTATCAATTTAAATGATCTTAATAGATTTGATAATGGAACAGTTGTAGATCCAACATTATTAAAAGAAGTTGGATTAGTAAAGAAAAGCTTAGATGGAATCAAAGTATTAGGTAAAGGTACATTAGATAAAAAGCTAACAATCAAAGCAAATAAATTTTCTAGCAGTGCTTTAGAAAAAATTGAAAAGAGTGGAAGCAAAGCAGAGGTGATCTAATGTGTTTCAAACTTTGAAGCAATTATTTACACCAACAAATAAAGACTTAAGAAAAAGAATCGGTTTTACGTTGGTTGTATTAATGATCTTTGTGATTGGAACTTTTGTTAGAGTTCCAGGAACACCAGATATTTCTGGAAACTTAGGATTTCTAGAATTAATGAATGCAATGGGTGGAGGCTCACTTAAGAGATTCTCAATATTTGCCTTAGGTGTAATGCCATACATTACAGCATCCATTATTATGCAATTACTACAATTAGATATTGTTCCTTATTTTAGTGAATTAAATAAGGAAGGACCTGTAGGAAGACAAAAAATTAATCAAATTACTAGATATATGGGTATTATATTTGCCTTTATTGAAGGATTTGCATTCTCATTTGCTTTCCTAGGTAAGAGTGTTAGTGCTATTGAATATTTATATGTAGCAACAGTATTAACAGCTGGAACAGCTTTTACCCTATGGTTAGGTGATCAAATTACCAAAAAAGGTATTGGTAATGGTATGAGCCTTATTATCATGGCTGGAATAATTTCTAGCTTGCCAACTATGTTTATATCAGCATTCAAAGGTTTAATTGTAGAATCAAGTATTGCTAGTTGGTTAGGAATATTATTATTCATTGCATTTATTATTGTATATTTTGTAATTGTTATTGGTGTAATATGGGTTCAAGAAGCAGAACGTAAAATACCAATACAATATGCAAATAAATCAACTACAGCTTACGGTAATGCATCAAGTTTTATGCCAATTAAAATAAATTCCGCAGGTGTAGTTCCAGTTATCTTTGCATCAAGTTTCTTAATGATTCCAACAACTATAGCTCAATTTGTTGGAAAGCAAGGATTCATAGATTTCTGTAATAATTATCTATCATATACAACTCCAGTAGGATTTATATTATATGTAGTACTAATTTTCTTCTTTGGTTACTTCTATACGTTTATTCAGATAAAACCAGAAGAGTTAGCTAAAAATCTACAACAGAATGGTGGATATATTCCAGGAATTAGACCAGGAAAAGAAACAGAGACATATGTTTCAAAAGTATTATCCAGATTAACTGTAATTGGCTCAGTATTCTTAGTAATAATTGCTGGCTTACCAATTATATTTACAGTCTTGGTTAATTTATCAGATAAGATTAACCTATCTAGTAATGTAACTATTGGTGGTACAGGTTTACTAATTGTAGTTGGTGTAGCCCTTGAAACATATAAGCAATTAGAAGGTAGCTTAGTTACACGTAGTTATAAAAAAGCATATAGGAGAAAATAATGAATATTATTTTACTTGCCCCACCAGCTGCTGGTAAAGGGACACAATGTGAAATTTTAGTTGAGAAGTATAACTTAACTCAAATATCTACAGGTAACCTACTAAGAGATATAGCTAAAGAAGAAACTGAATTAGGAAAAAAAGTTAAAGAAGTTTTAACCTCAGGTGATTTAGTAAATGATGAATTAGTTTATCAAATTGTAGAAAACTATTTAGACAATAACGAAAATCAACATGGTTATATATTTGATGGATTTCCTCGTACAGAATCTCAAGCTAAAAGATTAGATACTATCCTAAAAGATAGAAATAAAAAAATAGATTATGTATTTTTTCTAGATACAGAAAAAGAAATTTTACTTAATCGAGTATTAGGTAGAAGAACTTGCAAACAATGTGGAAAAATATATAATACTAACATTGATATATTGAAACCAAAAAAAGATTTAATTTGTGATAACTGTGGTGGTGAATTATATATTAGAGATGAAGATAACTTACAATCATTTGAAGTTAGATATAATACCTATATTGATAAAATTCAACCATTAATTGATTACTATAAACAACAAAATTTACTATATAAAATTGATAGTAGTAATAGCAAAGAAAATACTTTTGAACAAATACAAACAATTATAAAAAATTAATTGGTTCTTGAAATTATATTAAAAGAAGGTTAAAATAGTAGACTGTCTACTTTCCTTCTTTTAAGGATCTCAAGTTAATAAAATCCGTGACTTTTAAAATTTAACGGGAGAGTGATAAAATGGCAAAAGATGACGTAATTGAAGTAGATGGAAAAGTACTTGAAATAATTCCTGGTGGAAAATTTAAAGTACAATTAGAAAATGGTCATGTTGTAGAAGCCCACGTTTCTGGTAAAATCCGAATGAATTACATTCGCATCTTACCAGGTGATACAGTAACGTTAGAAATCTCGCCATATGATCCAACACGTGGGCGTATAACCTATAGAAAGTAGGAGGAAAATTATGAAAGTAAAAGCATCAGTAAAACCAATTTGTGCAAAATGTAGAATAATCAGAAGAAAAGGAAAACTTATGGTTATTTGTTCAAATCCAAAGCACAAACAAAAACAAGGATAATTAATAGGAGGTGTATTTATGGCACGTATTAAAGGAATTGACTTACCAAATGATAAGCATGTATCAATCGCTTTAACAAGTATTTATGGGATTGGTAGAAAATTAGCTCTTACTATTTGTAAAGATGCTAAAGTAGACCCAGCTAAAAAAGCTAGAGATCTAGACAATGATGAACAAGCACGTTTACGTGATGAAGTAAACAAGTATGTAACTGAAGGTGACTTACGCCGTGAAGTACAAATGAACATCAAAACTAAGATGGAAATTAATTCTTATCAAGGAAGAATGCATAAAAAAGGTTTACCAGTAAGAGGACAAAGAACATCTAGAAATGCTCGTACTCGTAAAGGAAAACCAAAAACTATTGCAAATAAAAAGAAATAGAAAGTGAAATAAAGGAGGTCAAACTATGGCTTACAAGACAAGAAAAAGAAAAGTCAAGAAAAATGTACCCGAAGGTATTGCACATATTCATTCAACATTCAACAATACTATTGTAACCCTATCAGATAAAGAAGGTAATGCAATAAGTTGGTCATGTAGTGGTGCTATTGGATTTAAAGGTAGCAAAAAATCAACACCATTTGCTGCAGGTATGGCAGCAGAAGCAGCTGGTAAAGCAGCTTATGACATGGGTATGCGTAAAGTATCAGTATGTGTTAAAGGTATGGGACCAGGACGTGAAACAGCAATCCGTTCACTACAAACAGCTGGATTAGAAATTACATCTATTAGTGATGTAACACCTATTCCACATAATGGATGTCGTCCACCAAAACGCCCTCGTGGGTAATTAAAAAAGGAGGTTAGTTTCATGTTACAATTTGAAAAACCAATTTACAAAATCACTGATTATGTAGAAAGTAATTTTTACGGAAAGTTTGAATTAGAACCATTAGAAAGAGGATTTGGTACAACTTTAGGTAATGCATTAAGAAGAGTAATGTTATCTAGTTTACCAGGTTCAGCTATAACTAGTGTAAAAATTGAAGGAGTTTCACATGAATTCCAAACAATTCCAGGAGTAGTAGAAGATGTTGCATTAATCATCTTAAACTTAAAGGATATAGTTATTAAAAATCATTCAAGTGAAAAGAAAACAATCCGTTTAAATGTTAGCAAAGAAGGACCTGTAACTGCAGGTGATATTGAAAAAGATTCTGATATAGAAATTTTAAATCCAGATAAAGTTATCGCTAATTTAGCTAAAGGCGGAAGCTTAAATATGGAAATGACAGTAGGAAATGGTAGAGGATACGTAAAAAGCGATGATAATAAGAAACTTTTAGACATAAAAAAAGTAGGAACTATCGCTATCGATTCACTATATTCACCTATTGAAAGAGTTAATTATGAAGTTGAACCTGCTCGTGTTGGACAAGATGAAAGCTATGATAAATTAGTTCTTTATGTATGGACAAACGGTTCTATGAAACCTGAAGAAGCAGTAGCATTAGCATCTAGAATTTTAATTGAACACTTTGAAATTTTAGCTGACTTAAATAGTATTGCTGATATTACAGGAATCATGATAGAAAAAACCGAAGACCCAAAAGTAAAAGCACTAGAAACAACAATCGAAGACTTAGACTTCTCAGTTCGTGCTTATAATTGCTTAAAACGTGCTGGTATTCATAATCTACAAGATTTAGTAAATAAATCAGAATCAGATATGATGAAGATCCGTAATTTAGGTAAAAAATCACTAAAAGAAGTATTAGACAAAGTTAGAGAATTAGGTTTAGTACTACGTGATGATGATTAATAGTAAGGAGGCAAAGTATGGCATATAGAAAATTAGGTCGTGATACCAAGCATAGAAGAAGTATGCTTGCCAATCAAGTAAAAGATGTTATCAAATATGAGAAAATAACTACTACTGAAACTAGAGCTAAAGAAACTCGTAAATTTGTTGATAAGATGATTACTTATGGTAAAAATGGTAGTCTTGTATCAAGAAGAAAAGCATTAGCATATCTTCAAAACGATACAGAAGCTGTTAAAAAATTATTTAATGAATTAGCACCACGTTACAAAGATCGTAATGGAGGATATACTAGAATAGTAAAGCTTGCTGAAAGAAGAGGAGACGACGCTTTAGAAGTTATCCTAGAATTAGTTAAATAAATTTGAGAACTACATTTTGTAGTTCCTTTTTCTTGCTAAAAATTAAAATATAGATTATAGTATATAAATATAGAAATGAGGGATATTATGGCAGCAGTAAAAAAAGTAGGTGTTCAAGATAGTATAATAAATTCAATAAGTAAACTATGTATTCAATGCATTGATAAATACCGAGAAGAGGTAAATGGTATATATCTATCACCATACCGTATAGGTGGAAAACAAAGAATAGAAGTAGTAGTTATTAATAACAGTAAAAATGAATCAGAATCTATCAAACTAGGAAAGAAAGAAACCAAAATAAACGATTTAAAAATACTATTTAACACTTACTCAGCAGACTGTTATAAATCAAAAACTAGTACATATAACTACAAGTTACTAAGAGACTTAAATTATGGAAGTATCATTTATGATCCTAATGGTCAACTTAGTTTATATAAAAAGTCAGCTAGTAATGATGAAAATATAATACCAGCGGTAAACAGCTATGAATTACCAGCAGAATTAACTAGAGTATTAAAACGTAAAATATACTCATATCGCAGAAAGAAAAACTAAATTTCTAAGCAAAAAGTGTATTGAAAAAGCATAAAGCAATGGTATAATAAAATTAGGGTGGTAATATGAAGGCATTAATTACAGGTGCATCTTCTGGAATTGGTAAGGAGATAGCAAAGTACTTAGATAGCTTAAATTATGAATTGGTTTTGGTTAGTAGGAATAAGGACTATTTAGAAAAATTAGCAACAGAGTTAAAACACAAGCCTAAAATAGTAGTAATGGATTTAACTATAGAGGCTAATATAAAATCACTATATGTGTTAACCAAAAATGATAATATAGATATTATAATAAACAATGCTGGCTTTGGAAACTTTGGAAAATTTGCAGAGACTGACTTATCAAATGATTTAGAAATGATTGATTTAAACATTAAAGCTGTTCATATCTTAACTAAATTGTTTATAAAAGACATGAAAAAGAAAAATAAAGGCTATATATTAAATGTCTCATCATCAGCATCATTTCAACCAGGACCTTTGATGGCTACTTATTATAGTACCAAAGCCTATGTATTAAGACTAACAGAGGCTATATCATATGAACTAAAAAAAGATAAATCAAATGTTAAAATATCATGTTTATGTCCAGGACCAGTTGACACTAATTTCAACAATGTCGCAGGCGTAAAATTCTCAGTTAAACCACTATCAGCTAGTTATGTAGCTAAATATGCAATAGATAATATGCTAAAAGGGAAATTATTAATTATACCAGGATTTAAAATGAAATGTGCTAGATTCTTTGGCCATTTCGTATCCGATAAATTCCTAATGAGTATAACCTATAGAATTCAAAAGAAAAAAATTAAATAAAATATTATAAAGTGTATGGAAACATGCACTTTTATTATCTAATAATGAAAAATTAATTGAACTATTAATAATAATCGATTATAATAATAAGGCAAAAAGAGGTAGAGTAGTATGAAAATTTTAGAAATTAAAAACCTACAATTTAGTTATCCAAATAAACAAGTTTTTAAGAACCTTAATTTAACTATTGAAGAGAAAACTATAACCACGATAGTTGGTAACAATAAAAGTGGTAAAACTACCTTAATAAAATTAATTTGTGGTCTTCTAGACAGTAATGACTCTATCATAGCTGGCTATACCTATATAGATAGTAAAAGAATATACGATAATTCTAAACTTTTTGGTGTGGTTTTTTCTAATACCAATAATAAATTCTTATTTACCGATGTATATAAAGAAATGGCTTTCCCACTAGAAAATCTAAATTATTCAAAATATGATATTGAAAAAAGAATTATAACTATAGCTAAAGAATTTGGTAACACAAAGATTCTAGATAAAAAGACTGACGATTTAACCAATTCAGAAAAACAAGAACTATTAATAATGATTGCACTACTACATGAACCTAAAATACTATTATTAGACAATTCATTTTCAATGATGGATAAAAATAGAACTCAAAAAATAATAAAAATATTAAAAAATTACACAGAAAAGAAGAACCTAACAATCATTTTAACAACAACTAATCTTGAACATATAATTAATTCTGATTATACCTATGTTTTAAATAAAGGAAATATAGTAATGGAAGGAAAACCAAATAGTATTCTAAAAGAAGATACTATTTTAAATAGAGCTGGTCTTGAATTACCATTTATGATAGATTTATCTTTAAAACTAGAATTCTATGAGTTAATAAATGAAGAATATACAGACATGGATAGGCTGGTGAATACACTATGGAAATAATACTAAAAAACGTTAGCTATCGTCATAAAAATAGAAAGTTATTAGATAAAATAAATCTTAAAATAGAAAAAGATAAAATAACTGGAATTACTGGAGATAATAAAACATTACTAATAGAAATGATAGATTCATTAATATTCCCAACCTACGGTGAAATTCTAATAGGAAATAAAAACATTACTAAAAGTAACTTAACTCAAATGCGAAAAACAGTTTGTTTAATTAGACAACGCTCAATAGATCAATTTTTTACTAATACTGCCCATGAAGAAATGCTTTTTTTAGTAGGTAGACTTGGATATCAAAATAAAAATATCACTAAAAAGATGAATGATGCCCTAAAAATAGTTGGTTTAGATGAATCATATTTAGATAAAGAATTATTTTATCTATCATCCGGGGAACAAAAACTAATTCAAATAGCTATAAATTTATTATATAATCCTAAAATTATAATATTTGATGAACCATTTGTTGAATTAGATTATCAGAATAAGAAAAAATTAATAAAACTAATAAAGAAGCTAAAAGACAGATATCATAAAACAGTAATAATAGCCAGTAATAATAGTAATTTATTATATGAATTAACAGATGATTTAATAATAATAAAAAAATCACGTATAATAGCAGCTGATGAAACCCCTAAAATCTACCAAGATGTTGAGTTTTTAACTTATAATGATATTGAAATACCTGATTTAGTAAAATTTACTTATCTTGCTAAACAGAAAAAAGTAAAACTATCATATCATAGGGACATCAGAGATTTAATAAAGGATGTGTATAAACATGTTTAATAGAGATTCAATCCTTTATCAAGTAAATGTTATAAGTAAAATGATAGGTATTATATTAGTAATATTAAGTCTAATATTTTTCAAAATCCCAGGATTTTTAGTACTAATTAGTGTAATATTATTAATACTATCTTATAATTTCAAATATACATTTATATACAGTATAATTAATTTAATAATAGTTATAATTTCAAGTTTTTATACTCCAATATTATGGTTATCAAAACTATTAATCTTCATTAATTACTTAATTATTATAAAGAAAGTCACATCAGATACTGACCTAAGATATGTCTTAGAAGTAACGCTGTATAAGTTTAATAATAAGAAAATTACTTATCACATACTATACTGCATATATTTCTTTAAATATATTAAGAAAAATTATAATCTTTTAGTTAAACTAGGAGAAGAATATGGTATTAAAAAAGATTGGTTTTATAGACGATTCTCACTTAGAAAAGCCTATCAAAAATCAAAACAGGAAATGCAAGAACTAATGGTAATTAACAGTCTAAGATTTTATAATTATTCCAGCACAAGAACCTATATTGAAAAGCCAACCTGGGAAAGATGGGATAGTGGGTATGTTATATTTCATTTAATTCTGTTATTGTTTGCTATCATATATGGAGGAATACTATGAGATATAAAATGGAGTTTTCCTACGATGGTACTGACTTTAACGGTTATCAAGTTCAACCTAATCTAAGAACAGTGCAAGGAGAACTAGAAAAAGCAGTAAGCTATTTGAATAGACAAACCCCAACTGGAGTACAATCATCTGGTAGAACTGATAAAGGCGTACACGCTATTAATCAAGTTGCCCATTTTGATTTAGCTGTTGATATCCCTATTGATAAAATAAAAAGGGGATTAAATTCTAATTTACCGGAAGATATCCACATAAACTGTGTAAAAAAAGTAAGTAGTAATTTTCATGCTAGATTTTCCAGTAAAAAAAAGGAATATATTTATAAAATAAATATTGGTGAATATAACCCCTTAACTAGAAATTATATATATCAGTATAATAGAAATCTTGATATAGATAAAATGAATGAAGCTATCCATTACTTTGAAGGAGTACATGATTTTACTTCATTCGTATCTAGCGAAGATGAAAGAGAAAATAAAGTAAGAACTATTATCAAAACTAATATTAAGTTAAAAAATAATATAGTAGAAATAAGTTTTCAAGCTGATGGTTTTATGAAATACCAAGTAAGAAATATGGTAGGACTCCTATTATACATTGGAAGTGGTAGAAAAGAACCTAAAGATGTAGTAAGAATTCTTGATGCGAAAGATAGAACTAAATCAGTAAAAACAGCCCCAGCAGAAGGACTGTATTTAAAGAAAGTATGGTACTAATAATGAAGAAAATAGAAGAAAAAAATCGATAAACTAATAAATAAAATTTTATATTTATCACCAGATTATGGTAATGGTTATACATATGAAAGTTATATTAACCTATTAGAACAGGCATTAAGTATATGCAATTATATTCAAAGTAAAAAAATGAAGGAACAGTAACTGAATGCAATTACTATATTATAAGAAAATTAATTTCCGAGTTTTTAAATAATAGACAAATAAGTGGACGTATCGATATTAAAAATAAATTAAATAAATTATATGGACAATTAGAAGAAGTTTTGGAAAATATACCAGAAATAGAAGCAAAAGAAATCTTAATAAAGATTTACCATCATCCTCTACGTATCCTATTTTTCAAGAAAAAGACAAGCAGAATTCACTACTTGAATCAAAAAATCCACAAAAAGAGTTGAAAAAACACAGAATTTAATTGACTTTGACACTACTTTATAATATAATTTTAACTGGTACATTTTATAGATTCCATATATTTAATTAAGTCCTGGGAAAACTTAATTAAAAAGGAAAAAGTAAAAGGAGAAAAATTATGACAAGTTTTATGCAAAAGAAAGAAACTGTTGATCGTAAATGGTACGTTATTGATGCCAAAGATCAACCATTAGGTAGAGTTGCTGCAAAGGCTGCTCATATGTTAAGAGGTAAACATAAGCCTACTTACACTCCACATATTGATTGTGGTGACTATATTATCATTATTAATGCTAAAGAGACTAAATTAACAGGAAACAAGTTAGACCAAAAAATGTATTATAATCACTCTATGTATCCAGGTGGTTTAAGAGAAAGAACAGCAAAAGAAATGAAAGAAAAGTATCCTATTGAAATGATGGAAAGAGCCGTAAAAGGAATGCTTCCTCATAATAGACTAGGACGTCAAATGTATAAGAAATTATTCGTATATGAAGGAGAAACTCATCCACACATGGCTCAAAAGCCTACTGTGATTGAGCTTTAATAGGAGGGTTAGTCAATGGCTAAAGATAAAGTTTTTACTGGTACAGGTAGAAGAAAAACTAGTATAGCTAGAGTTAAATTAGTATCAGGAAATGGAAAAATAACAGTTAATGGTAAAGATGTACATGACTATTTACCATACGAAACATTAATTATGGATTTACAACAACCATTAGTATTAACTAATACAAAAGATATGTTTGATGTTGAAGCTACAGTTCAAGGTGGAGGATTCTCTGGTCAAACAGGAGCTATCCGTTTAGGAATCACTCGTGCTTTATTAAGTTACGATTCAACTACTTCTAAAGACTCAGAAAATAGCTTCAGAAAGATACTAAAACCTGCTGGACTTATCACTCGTGACGCTCGTAAGAAAGAACGTAAAAAACCAGGTCTTAAAAAAGCTCGTCGTGCACCACAATTTAGTAAACGTTAAAATGATAATCGACCAAGAAATATTCTTGGTCTTTTCTTTACACAAAGATAAATAATATAAAATGATATTAAATGTTAGTGGACGTACTGATATAGTAGCTTTTTACATGGATTGGTTTATAAAGCGTTTAGAAGACGGTTATGTAGATGTGAGAAATCCATTCTATCCTAAACAAGTAAACAGAATTATAATAAATAAAGAAACTATTGATGCAATAATTTTCTGTACCAAAAATCCCTTACCACTACTAAAATACATAGATAAAATTAATTATCCATTTATAGTACATATTACTTTAACACCTTACCATAAAGATATTGAACCAAATGTTTTAGATAAGAAAAGAATAATTACTGCCATTAAAAAAATATCTAGTATTATTGGAAAAGAAAGAGTAATAATAAGGTATGATCCAATTTTTTTCAGCGAGAAGTATAACTTAAATTATCATAAAAAAGCCTTTAAAAAAGTATGCGAAGAATTAAAAAATTATACATCAAGAATAATAGTTAGTTTTCTAGATTTAAAAAAGAATACTCTTAAAAACAGAAGATATTTAAATATGGTTGCTTTAACTAAAGAAAATATGGAAGAACTAGCTAGCTATATGGGTAAAATGGCTATAGAAAATAATATAACTATTACTACCTGTGGAGAATTAGATAAATTAGAAAGATTTGGTTTTGCAAAAAGACCATGTACTGATCAGGAAATTATATATAAAATAACTAATCAAAATAAAAAATATAAACAAAGTAAAAATCGAGATAACTGCACTTGTATTGAGACCGTGGATATTGGTGAATACAATACATGCCCACATTTCTGTAAATACTGCTATGCAAATTTTGATGAAGAATCTGTAATAAGTAATGTTAAAAAACATTCAGCAACCTCTTCAATACTAATAGGGAAAATAGAATCAGATGATGAGATAAAGATAAGGAAAGAATAATAATCCTTATCTTTATTTATATTAATTAAAAAAATGGAAAGAATAAATAATAGTTGACTTTACTCATTAATTGACATATAATTAAATATATGAACATATATTCATATAAGGAGAAAGTATGGAAAACGAGATATACAACTGTACAATTATTCATAAAGATATTGTTGACAAAGTAAAAAAATGTATCCCAAATGATGAATTAATATTTGACTTAGCTGAATTATTTAAAATATTTGGCGATTCAACCAGAATGAAAATAATATGTGCCTTAAAACAAAGTGAACTATGTGTATGCGATATAGCTAATATTACTAATTCAACTCAATCAGCTATATCCCATCAACTAAGAATACTAAAACAAGCTAAGTTAATTAAATCTAAAAAAGTTGGTAAAATAGTTTATTATTCGTTAGCTGATGACCATGTAGAAAAAATATATGAGATAGGATGTGAACATGTTGAAGAAATATAAATATATACTTAAAAATTTAGACTGTGCAGGATGTGCTTTAGAAGTTCAAAAAGCAGTAGCTTCACATAAAGAATATAAAAATGTAGTAGTTAACTTTTCTACATTAACTTTAAGCTTTGAAGCAGAAGAAGATGATAGTCAATATGAGAAAATTATAAAAATCGTTACTTCTGTTGAACCTGATGTAGAAGTATTAAATAAAGAAGATATTGAAACTAATCAAACAACCGTTATGCCAAGTATAATACGTTTACTATTAGGAATAATTATAGCCCTAATTGGTAATTTACTATCAAATTATCAAACTGTTAGTACCATTCTAATAATAATTGCTTATATTCTATTATTATCTAGAACAGCTAAAGCAGCCTATAAAACATTAATTAAAAGTAAAACTATCAATGAGAACTTCTTAGTAACAATTTCATGTATTGGTGCTTATCTAGTAGGTGAACATATGGAAGGACTAATGGTAATAATTCTATACGAAATTGGTAAAATACTAGAAGAAAAAGCTATTAACAATACCAGAAAATCTATCAGGGGTTTAATGAATATAAAACCAGAATATGCTAATAAAAAAATTAAAAATAAATACGAAGTAGTTAGACCAGAAGAATTAAAGATAGGTGACATAATAGTAGTTAAACAAGGAGAGAAAGTCCCAATAGATGGTATCGTAATAAGTGGTGAAGCATATCTTGATACATCAGCTTTAACTGGTGAAAGCGAAGAAAGAAAAGTAGAAGAAGGCAGTAATATACTATCAGGTAGTATTAATAATCATGGGTTAGTTGAAATTAAAGTAACATGCGAATATGAAAATAGTACAGTTAATAAAATATTAGAACTAGTAGAAAATGCTACAGACAATAAAACTAAAACTGAAACTTTTGTTTCTAAAGCAGCTAGAATTTATACACCAATAGTCTTAATATTAGCTATTTTAGTAGCTATATTCCTACCAGTATTCGGGAATGTATCATACTCAACTAGTATATATAGAGCTCTAATCTTCTTAGTTATATCATGTCCATGTGCTATAGCTATTTCAGTACCATTAAGTTATTTTTCTGGAATAGGTGCTGCATCAAAACGTGGAATTTTAATAAAAGGTAGTACTTACCTAGATAATTTAAAAGATGTTAAAACAATAATATTTGATAAAACCGGAACTATTACTACAGGTACATTTGAAGTAAAAGAAATAAAAAGTTATGATGATAAATACAGTAAAGATAAAATACTAGATCTACTAGCAAAAGGGGAAAGTTTTTCTAACCACCCTATAGCGAAATCAATACTTAATTTAGTAAATACTGAATTAGATTTAACTAAAGTATCATCATATAAAGAAGTAGCAGGAAAGGGTATTGAATATAAACTTGGTAAAAAACAAATAAAGATAGGTACTAAAGAATATGCCGGATTTAAGGGTAAAGCAAGTAAAGCAAGTACTGTTATCTATTTAAGTTGTGATGATAAAGTTATTGGTAGTGCGGTTATTGATGATGGAATTAAAGATAAAGCTAAAGAAACTATAACTGCATTAAATAATATGGGTATTAGAACAGCTATGTTTACCGGTGATAATAAAGAAGTAGCACTAGCTATAGCTAAAAAACTAAATATATCTGAAGTAGAATATGAATTACTTCCTACCGACAAGTATAAAAAACTTGAGGAACTAATGCAGGATGAACAAAAAAGAAAAATCGCCTTTGTTGGAGATGGTATAAATGATGCTCCAGTAATAGCTAGATCAGATATTGGATTTTCAATGGGTAATTTAGGCTCATCATCAGCTATAGAAGCAAGTGATATAGTTATAATGACTGATGAACTTGATCGTATAGTAAAGGCTATCGAAATATCAGCTATAACTAGAAGAATAATTAAGCAGAATCTAATATTCGCTATCTCAACTAAAATAATAATCTTACTATTATCTATATTTGGAATTGCAGGTATGTGGCAAGCAATATTTGCTGATGTAGGAGTAACATTAATAACTATCTTAAATACTACTAGAATATTAAAAAAAGAGGACTAATATCAAAATTAGTCTTCTTTTACTGCAACTATATCTATAGCCTGTAAACCTTTAGCAGTTTCTATAAGTCTGAATGAAACTAATTGACCTTCATTCAATCTTTTGAATCCATCCTGTAAAACATTAGAGTAGTGTACAAATATATCTTCATATTCTCTATACTCAATAAAGCCATACCCTTTCTTGTTGTCAAACCATTTAATTCTTCCTAACATGTTTTTACCTCCTTTATCAATTCTTATGTTACTCGCCTATGCATAAGCTTCCTAATAATAACATATAATTATTGACATTGGAAAAAATATGAGGAAATATGTCAAAAACAGGGTATATTATGTAATGATTATAAATTAAAGTTGCTGTCGGTTAACTTTTTCTTTAATGCGGCTTTTTTATTTCTACTAAGTAAATTAGTTGACTTCCCACCCTCAAATAAAATAGTATTTGATTTTAATTCTATAGCTCTAATATTATGTAGATTAACTATGCAACTACAATGACTTTTAAAGAAACGCAAATCACTACCAAGCTTTTTCTCTATAGTGGAAATACTTTCTTTGACTTTATATTGTCTTCTCTTAGTATTTATAAAAGAGTAATTATCATTTAAGTCTTTTTCAAAATATAAAATATCATGGTATGGAATTTGATATAATCTACCATTATGTTGAAAGGTATATGATTTATGGGTATTAGTAATTTTATATGCTAAATTTAATGTATCTTTTAAATGGGTAGTTAAATCTTTATCTTTATATATAAAATCCAAAGCTAACATTTTACTACTAAAAGCTTCTTTTCTACATCTTTCAACTTCAGAAATAATAATAATCTGACTTAACCAATCACCACTAGCTCTAATATCACGAGCTAAATCTAGACCATTTTTACCAGGTACATAAACATCTAAAATAAATATTTTCTTCCCAAGAATGTTTTTAATATTCTCCATTAAATTAGTATCATAACGACTAAAAGATACTATATTATATCCATATTGTTTCTCTTGTACTAAATCATTAATAATAGATTTATAAAAATTGGTTGTGTTTAAATTATCTTCATATATAATAAAATTAATCATAAAACTTCACTCTCCCCAATACCAACGTTAAAAACCATTTTATCACATAATGTATAGTTTAAGCAAAAAAATACACAAAAAAAGCATCAGCTTTGATGCGATGCTTTCTATATTATTTGATTTCGATTTGTTTTTTAGTAACAATTTCTTCTTTTTTAGGAACAGTAATATGTAAAATACCATTTTTAAATTCTGCATCAACTTTATCAGCTTCAACATCACCTAAATAAAATTCTCTTTGGTATTTACCATAAGTTCTTTCACGACGAATGTAATTTTTATTTTTACTTTCTTCATTTTCTTCATTATTTTTTTCTGCAGTAATAGTTAAATAACCTTTATCACATTCAACATTAATGTCTTTCTTATCAAATCCAGGAACATCCATTTCAATATGATAATCACCATCTTTTTCATAAATGTCACATTTCAATTTACTCTCCTCTGGTACAGTTAAGAAATTGTCAAAAATGTCATCCAAATAATATTTTCTTGGGATTAAATTCATATATTCATCCTTCCTTTCACAATTATAGTTATACCACCACTATTAGCACTTGTCAAGCTAAAGTGCTAAAAAAATAAAAATATTTTTAAAAATATTTATATTATTATAATAACCAGTAAGAAAAAAATTATACAAACACTAATACCATAATAGACAATAATCAAAGTATTTGTTATGATATACATAGGTGATAAAGATGAAATTATTTAGAACTGCTATTTTATTAGTTCATGGGTTTGCTGGAGGTGTATATGATGCCGAATATTTAGATCATCAATTAGAACTAATATCAAAATATGATGTTTATACATTTACTTTACCAGGTCATGATGGCGATACAAGTAAAAAACTAAAAGGCGAAGACTGGATAAAAAAAGCTAGAGCAGAAGTGAATTTTCTAATTGAACATGGTTATACTAGAATTTACGTAATAGGACACAGCATGGGAGGAGTAATTGCGGCATACTTAGCTTCCGTTTACCCTCAAGTAAAAAAATTAGTATTAGTAGCCCCAGCTTTTCGCTATATATCCCATGAAGATGGTAACTTTAAACCCATGAATGCAATAAAGAGGACTCCAAAATTAATTGAACAGTATGGAGCTAAGATGATAACTTCAAGAATGACTAAATTGCCAGCTAATGCAGTTAGTGAATTTATGAATTTAGTAAAAAAATACCAAGGTGTTACTAAAAAAGTACATATACCGACATTAATTATAAGAGGAACAAGTGATGAAATAGTACCACAGCAGTCTGTTGAATATATAACTAAAACTATTCAGTCAAAGAAGTTAAAAGTAGTATTATTAGATGGAATTACCCACGATGTATTCCGTGAAAATAAAAAAGAGCAGGCATCAGAATTAATTATTAAATTTTTTAAACATACTTCATCAATTAAAAAAATGCCAGATATTATAAAATAAAAAATATGAAAGAAGAATATACATATACTTTACTAGGTGATAATATGGTTAAAGTTATACCAAAAGTAATAGTAATATTCTTCTTTTTAATTTGTCTGATTGCTTTAGATAAAGTTGATGCTAGAATAAATGAATTACCACTTTTAGGCCGAGTAATATTTGTTGACCCTGGACATGGGGGTAGAGATCCAGGTACCACGTATGGAAATATTATGGAAAAAGATATTGTTTTAGAAATATCTCTAGCACTGAGAGATGAACTACTAAAAAAAGGAGCCATTGTTTACATGACTCGCGACAAAGATGAAGATTTATCAAGTAAATGGGATACTAGGAAAAAAAGGGGAGATTTATATCGCAGAATATTAATGTATAAAAAATATAATGCTGAACTATACCTATCTATTCATATAAACCAATATAAGAATCCAAACTGGAAAGGTATTGAAGTATTATACAATCCCATTAATTCCAAAAATAAAGAAATAGGTGAGATTCTTATGAAGAATTTCAAAACAGAGTTTGGTACTAAACGTTCACTCATTACTACTAATTTATACATGTATAAAAACACAACAGTACCAGGTGTATTAATAGAATGTGGTTTTCTATCAAATCCTAATGAACGCTATTTATTAAGACAACCATCATATCAAAAGAAATTAGCTAAATCGATAACTAACAGTACCATTGAATATTTCAGTCATTAGTCTCTTTATAAATATAGGTATTAGGATAATAATGCATTAGTATCTGCTTATATGTATATCCAGCCTTAGCCATACCCTCAGCCCCATATTTAGATAGACCTAAACCATGTCCATGTCCCCTAGTAGTAAAACAAGTATAATCATCTTCCACATTAACACTGAAATCATTTGAGTCAAGTCCTAGTCTTCTAGCTAAAATAAGCCCATCATATACCTTATTACCAAACTTTACGTATAAAACCCTATGCCCACTACTTTTAATAAGTATTTGAACAAAAATATCCTTATAAATTGGTATACCAAGTAGTTTACTTAAATAATCATTAGGCACGATTCTTCTACTAACAGCATTCTTCCTATCTTCCCATTCACTATCTACACTAACTAAATATGGATAAGCTAACTTTAGTACATTCTTAGAATCCTCTGTCTTTCCATTACTTGATAAATGATAATAAGCATCAATGTAATCCCCATCAAACATTAATACTTCATCCCGAGTACTACTAATACTATCCTTTATCTTATTATAGTAATTATTATAATTATTACCCCATAATTTTTTTAAATAACTAGTATTTCTAAAAACCTCTGTGTCATCATAATTACTAATTTTCATACCACGACTAAGTCTCTTTGAAGCATAAGTTCTAGCTATAACAGCTTGAGCCTTTAAAGCTTCACTATGAAAAATAGCAGGCATCTCCATACTAACAACTCCAAATATATAATTCTCAAGTTTTAACTTTTCAATAACACTATAACTATTATGTAAATCAACAAACTTATATGGTTTACTATCACTATCCAGTAATTCAACAAATTTATCTCTATATTCATCATAACAGTTCATATCTATAGTAATAGTAACTATTCCATTAACTACTATAGATATTTCTTTTCCATTAAAACTTATACCCATATTCTTAATATAATTATATATCTTTCTATATAAATTAATATTATTAGTATCAGTATCTTCAAAATCTTTAGCATATTCTTCACTATTATTTAAATATAAATACAATATTTCTTTTCCATTTAAACTAACAATCATATATTTATAAAACATAGTATCACCTATTTGTATTATGGAAAAAAAATAATTAATCATACATTTTCTTCTTAAAAAAATAGACTAACTTATATTAATAAATTAATCTATTCTAAAATTCAAAATACTTTAATTCTTTTTTCTTATCACAGTCTTTACCAGTAACATAACTAAGATTACCAATAACTTTTTTAAGATTTATCTTTTCATCATAATATAAAAATCTATTAATTTCTTGTATCATTTTTACTGTAGTATCTAAACTTTTTGTATATAATTCTAGTAAAGATTTATTATTCTTAGTTCTTTTATCAGTAGGATTATACCACACTTGATGTTCTAAGTTTAAAAACTTCTTTTTCCCTTTCATAGAAATATTATAAGATAGTGAAACTTTCCTAAGTAAAATTCTTGGACAAAAGAAATCTATAACTTCATAGCCCATTTTTTTAAAGCCAATAGGATCATATCTAAATATTCTAAAAAACTTTTTCATATGCTTAATACTCTTTAAATAATAGTTATGAAAATCATTAATATTGAATACTTCTCTATATGTAAAATCCATAACTTCTATTAAATTTTTACCAATACTATCAACATTAAAACAGTACTTATAACACTTAAAATAATTAGGATTAATATTTTCTCTAATAGTAATTAAATAATTATCAAAATAAGCTTCTAAATCAGCATGTAGATGATTATATTTATATGTATTAGGATCATTTTTATCAAATTCTCCAGTTTTATATATAACGTATGGATGCATAGTAGAATCAAGCACATAATGTGATAACATTCCATACAAAAAAGCCATAACCTCAGGATCATACTGATGACCATTATATTTAATATAATTTATTAAAGTAGAAAAAAACTCTAGTGTTTTATGATTATGAAAATAATTACCAAAATTTCTAACATTTTTTCCCTTTTTAAAGTTAATAATATTATAAAAGAATAATACATCCATATTCTGAGCAGCAGTTTTTAAGAGCTCTTTATGGCCAATCAACAATTCTTTACTTTTAATACCGAGTTTTTCATAAACATCTAACACAAAATAAGCATGAGTTATAGAACTAGCCATATAGACCCTCCTTTCAAACATATACTAATTTATTCTACCATAATTTTTCACATTTTTTCCATTTGTTTTACACAATTACTGTGATATAATCAATAATAGGTGATTGATATGGCAATGTATAAAGATTTTAAAACAATAGATGAACAAATAACTATCCTAGAATATAAGGGCTTAAAAGTTGAAGACAAAGATTATGCAAAACAGGTATTATTAAGAGAAAATTATTTCTTTTTAAATGGATATCGTCATTTATTTCTTAAGTCTGATAGTGACAGGAAATTTATTGAAGGAACAACATTTGAAGAATTATATAGTCTCTTCTTATTTGATCGTTCTTTTCGTAACATTATTTTTAAAAATTTACTAATAATAGAAAACAATATTAAATCAATAACAGCTTATCAATTATCAAAAAAATATGGATATAAGGAAAGTGATTATTTAAAACCTAAAAATTTCACAAATAATCCTGAAAGAAGCAGACAAGTTAATGATCTAATTAAAAAAATGAAAAGACAAGTTAGAGTAAATGCTCCTCAACATGCTGCTACTATGCATTATGTAAGCAATTATGGTTATATACCACTGTGGGTATTAATGAAAGTTTTATCATTTGGTATCGTTAGCGAAATGTTTGCCATACTAAAAAGGGAAGATCAAAGTTCAATAGCTAGTATTTATCAAATAAATGTAGAATCACTTATAAATTATTTACCAATATTAGCTAATTATCGTAATCTTTGCGCTCATGAAGATATAGTATTTGAAAATAAAACTCAAAGAGAGTTAGAGGATACTTTGTATCATCAAATGCTAGGTATAGAAAAAATAGATGGTGAATACGTATATGGTAAAAATGATCTATTTGCCTTAATAATAATTATGAAACAGTTATTAAAGCCTAGCGAGTTTAAAGATATGTCATTAGAAATTGACAAAGCATTACAGAATTTAGAATATAATTTAAATACAATAACTATAGTAAAAGTACTAGATCGTATGGGATTCCCAGAAAACTGGAAAGATCTAGCTAATATAACTAAGAAGGTGGAAGAATGAGAGAAAAAATAATTAATAGTTTAAAAGTATTTATCCTTGTGTTACTTGGTTTTGGAGTAGGTGGTGGTTTGACCTATTATTTATTAGAAAATCATTTTGATAGTAACAAAACAGTTATTAATAATACTTCAGATACAACAGGTGTAGTTAAATGTAGTTCAGACATTAAAATTGATGAAACTGGAATATCAACAGCAGTTGGTAAAATATATGATGCCACAGTAACTATTCAGAATTATCAAAAAAATACATTAGCTTCATCAGGTAGTGGTTTTGTATACAAAAAAGATGATAATTATGGTTATATTTTAACTAATTATCACGTAGTAGATGGTAGTGAAAAATTGATTGTTACTCTATCAAATGATGATCAAGTAGAAGCAACTGTACTAGGTGGTGATGAATACTTAGATTTAGCTGTAGTTAGAATACCAGTTAAAAATGTTACTCAAGTAGCCACTATTGGTACTAGTGAAAAATCTAATGTTGGAGATACAGTATTTACAGTTGGATCACCAGTTGGTTATGAATATCGTGGTTCAGTTACTAAAGGAATATTATCAGGTAAAAATAGAATGGTAACTGTAAGTATTAATTCTAGTAGTGATTGGGTTATGAATGTTCTTCAAATAGATGCAACTATTAACCCTGGTAATAGTGGTGGACCATTATTAAACGTTAATGGTGAAGTAATAGGTATTAATTCTCTTAAGTTAGTAAAAGATGAAGTAGAAGGTATGGGATTCGCTATTCCTATTGAGTATGCAATGAAATATGTTGATAAATTTGAAAAAGGTCAAGCGATGGAAAGACCATTAATAGGTATTAACATGTTGAATGTTACTGATACATATCGTTTATTCCAATACAATATAAGAATTGATTCTAATATTGAAGATGGAGTGGTAGTTGTTGGCGTTGTATCAGGAAGTGGTGCTGATAAAGCAGGAATAACTAAAGGAGATATTATTATTGGTATAAATGATAAAAAAGTAACCAATGCTGCTTACTTAAAATATTTATTATATCAGTATGGTGTTGGCGATAATATTAAACTAACTGTATTAAGAAATGGTAAAGAAAAAAATATAAATGTTACTTTAACTAAAGTAGAGGATTAAATATAAGTAAAAAATAAAATCATACCCTTTGTGATGAGTATGATTTTTTTAGTGCATGATGGGTAAATATATGTACAGAATAATGTTAATTTAAAAAATTTTACTCAATATTAAAAACAATTTATATTTCTTTTCATAGATTATTATGAGGAGGAATATAAATGGATGATTACAAGATAATAGTTGACGCTGGACATGGTGGTGAGGATCCAGGAGCAATAAGTGGTAATCTAAGAGAAAAAGATTTTAATTTAAAAGCTGCAAACTATATGTATAATAGATTTAGAGAATTAGGAGTTCCAGTAGCAATTACTAGAGATACAGATAAAACACTAACTAGACAGGAAAGATTAAATACTATGACTAATACCTTTGGTACTACTCCTAATGTAATAATATTATCTAATCACATAAACTCGGGAGGAGAGACTTAGCTCTCTCAAGAAATAAATTTATAAGGGTATTAAGACAGCTGTATTTAAACAATTAATTTAAGTAATATAATTTATCTAGAAAGATAAAAATCAGACTAAAATAGTGTTTATTTAAGGAATAAATACTATTTTTTTATAGAGAATGATTTGATAAGTAATTGCAAGAGAGGTAATATGCAATAAATTGGAAGATGAATCTTATGAAAAATGAAAAAGAATTTATAAAAAAAGAGAATAAGTTGAGAATGGAAAATGCTGCTAGATTATTAGCTGATTTAATTTATTTAAATTATGAACATTCAAATGATAAACCTATAAATATTAACCATATTTATAAAACATTACATGATGTAGTTAATTATACAAAAGAGGAAGAAGAAAAAAAACAACATGCTTTTGTATATATAAGAGTAGATTATGGATTAGAATTGAATGAATAGTAGCAAATTATCTTAAAAGTAATGCAAAATATGTAGAATTATGTTATAATCATATTAAGATTTGCAGTATTTAATCTTAATAAGATTAATACTGCTTTTTTTCTTAGTAGGTGGTAGTATGTTTGAATGTGATTTACAATTAGGAAATTATAATTGTATTTTCATTAAAGAAACTGATTATGAAAGAATCAAAACTCTGATAAAAGAAAATTTAATAGGTTTATGTTGGGGTAAAGAAAATGCTGAATGTTTTGATATTAAAGATGTAATTAACGAATTTATGGAAAGACTTTCTAAAAAGTCGATAGAACAACAATATGGTTACATAGGAGAATTTATATATTACCTTTATATCTTACAAAATGATAAAATATTAAAACCTTTAAGTATATTTTTTAATCAAGAGGAAAGATCTTTTAAAAAGGGGTTTGATTTATTGGGATTTGATGGAGAAAATATGTGGTATTCTGAAGTTAAATCTGGTAACTCAAATGATAAAGATATAGATTCATATAATTTGGAGAGATTAAGTACCGCCTATAATGATATAAAAGATAAACTAAAAATTAAAAATAGAAATACAAACTACTGGGATACTGCAAAATCAAATTTATGTAAAATTGAAAACTCTAAGGATGAAAGAAGTCGTTTATCAAAAATATTAGATGATGATAAAAAAATTGAGTTTATAGAAAATAAAATAATAACAAGTGTAATTTTTGATAAATCAGATATATTATTAGATAATAACAAAGTAAAAGATAAATATGATAGATTAAAATGCTTAGAAAAAAATATAACTATTATCTGTATCAGAAAAAAAACAATAGAAAAAGTGATTAGTATTTTGAAGGAGGTTCAAAAAGAAAATGAATGACTATTCTTTAATAAAACTCCAAAATGATTTAAAAAAATATTTTTTCTATGATACATATAAGTGTATTTATTTTAACAAATTAAGTAATTTAAATGAATCTGATCATATAAAATTATTGGAGTTAGCAATATTACTTATAAATAGTAAAAATGAACAATTATTTGATTTAGGGTATTTCATAATAGTTAATTATTCTGTTGAAACTCAAAATTATATTCCTTTATTTGAAATATCAGAAAAAATGTTAAATTTTCCAATCATAAATTTTTTGTATAAAAAAAGACTTGTAACTGTTGAAAATAATTTTTTTACTGAAATAGAGAATTCTGTAATGCAATTATCAAAAATGTCCGATAATTATTTTTATACTGCAAATCAAAAATTTATGAATTTTAAATTTTTTCAAAAAGATATAAATATGTCAGTTATAGCACCTACATCTTTTGGTAAAACTGATTTGATAAAGAAATATGTTAGAGAAAATTATAAACAAAAAATAATTTGTATTTTGGAGCCAACTAAGTCTATGTTGAATCAAGTTAGAAATGACATCTTAATTGAATTTCATGAAATAGAAAAACCTAAAATAATTACCCATTATGATATGAATTTTAAAGATGATGAAAAAATAGTTTTAATTATGACTCAAGAAAGATTATTTAAATTGATTTATGATAGAAAAAGAAATTTAAAAATTGATGTTTTGCTTATTGATGAGGCACATAATATATTTGAAAGGGGTTCAAGAGCGTTTCTATTAGCAAAGACAATATATTTATTAAAAAATAGAAATCAAGAATTAATCATTAAATATTTTAGTCCAATTATTGATTCTTCAAATAATTTGAAATTAAAAAATGATACAAATTATAATTTGGAACAGTTAAAAATTAATCCAAAAATGAAAGTAGAAAAATATTACTATGCTGATTTCTTTATAAAAAAAGAATATATATATGATCAATTTTTAAATGAATTTTACTGCTGTGGAGGATTGAATTATATTGATAAATATGAATATATTATACAAAATGCATCTTCTAAGAATCTAATATATTTGAATAGACCAAAGCATATTAAAGATGAATTGTTAAAAATGGAAAAATATTTACCAAATAATACTAATGATAGTATAGAAAAAATATGCAAAACATTAGAAGATTATGTAGGCAAAGACTATGATCTGATTGATTATATCCGAAAGGGTATTGTTTATCATTTTGGTGCTATGCCTGATAATGTAAGAAATTATGTTGAAAAATGTGTTAAAGAAGAAGAGAATCTTAAATATATATTTTGTACATCAACACTTTTGGAGGGTGTGAATATGCCTTTTAATAAACTTTTTATTTTAGATTTGAAAAAAGGTAGATCAAATTTAACATATCATCATCTAAAAAATCTTATTGGAAGGGTAAATAGGTATAATAATATATTCAATTTAAAAAATAAATCTTTAGATGGCTTAATATCAAAGGTATATTTTATAAAAGAAAGAAATGAAAATAGTTCTTTTGTGGATTTTATAAAAAATAATATTAAAATAAATAGTAATTCCAAATTAAGAAAAGACATTGTTAAAAATGCATTGCTAGAGAATAGTACTGAAAATTTAAATCAATCAGATATAGATATAATTGAAAATTTAAAAGAAAATAATTTTAATGATAACTATCGAAAAATTAAGACAGACGTTGGAAAAATTTTGCTCGAACTTAATATAAATGATTTTGACGTTTTTGAATATGAAGAGTTAATTAGTGATAGAATAAAAAGTGATGCACTTCAACAGGTAGATTCAATTGTTGAAAAAATATATAAATTATTTATTAATAATATCGAACTTATTTCAGATAATAATGTATTATTGAAAAGATTAGAAAATCAATCAGCAAGAAATTTCTATAATATGATATTAAACTGGAGAAAAGAAAATCTAAGTTTGAAAGAAAGTGTTATAAGACTTGTATACTATTGGGATCATCTGGAATATGATGATAAAACTACAGTATTTGTAGGTAAATCATTTGGAGAAATAAAGAGATCTGAAGATGATCAAATTCCTTTATATGTAAATCTCAATATAAAGAGTAAAAAAGAAATAATTAACTTAGCAATAATTAGGATAAAAGAAGAAAATGATTATATTGATTATAATTTATTTAAGTATATTGATTTTCTTCAAAAATTTAATTTAATTGATATTAATGACTATAATTTACTTCATTATGGAACTGTAGATGATATACAAATCTATTTTCAAAGAGAGGGATTATCAAGAGAATTATCAAAATTACTATCTACAAAATATCAAAAATATTTAAATAAAAAATTTAATTCGTATTATATAAATAAAGAAATTTTGTTAAATTTTAGTGATAATGATGTATTAAAATATGAGTTACAAAATTATTTAAAATAATTATAGAAAAGTGAGATGATATTATGATTTATATAACAGGTAATACACATAGAGATTTTTCAAGACTTTATAATTTAAAATCAAAAGAAGATGATATGTTAATAGTATTAGGGGATGCAGGAATTAATTATTGTCTTAATGAAGATGATATTAGTTATAAAGAATATTTAAAAAGATTTAAATTAAATTTGTTTTGTATTAGAGGTAATCATGAAGAAAGACCAGAAAATATTAATACTTATAAAGAAATTGAAATGTTTGGTGGGAAGGTTTCTATAGAATAAGATTATCCTAATTTAATATTTGCAAAAGATGGTGAAGTTTATAATATTGATGGTAAAAGTGTCTTAGTAATAGGTGGAGCATATTCAGTAGATAAAGAATATAGATTATTATATGGTCATAAGTGGTTTAAAGATGAGCAGTTAACTAAAGAAGAAATGAATAATATTTTAGAAAAAGTAAGAGGTAAACATTTTAATATAATCCTTGCACATACTTGTCCATATAAATATGAATCTAGAGAAGTATTTATGCAAGGCTTAGATCAATCAAAGGTAGATAAATCTATGGAACATTTTTTAGATAAAATAGAAGAAAATATAAGCTATGATAAATGGTATTGTGGACATTATCATACAGAAAAACAAATTGATAAACTAGAGTTTATGTTTGGTAGAATTAAGATATTTAATAAAGATGAATTTGTTCCTAAATATAATAGAAATGGATACGAAATAATATGAGATTATTGTAAACAAGATGATGTTAATAAAGATGGTAAAGTATGTTGCCCTAAATGTAATTCTACTGATATAGTTATGCAAAAAGGTGATGGAGAAAGTATTTATGGTATAGATGAATAGCTATAATATGTAATAATTGTAAAAAAGTATATGGGTTTAATGATGTTAAATATAGACCTAATTGTCCTAAAGAGTTATGAAACTAGGGTTGATAAAAAATCACTCTTTTTTTATGATATTTATTGAATAAAAGTTAAATATATTGTATAATTATATTAACAAGTATGCTAATAAGCATATATGTTAATATAATGGAGGTTGTTATGGCTAAAATTAATTTAGGAAATTTTATTATTAAAAAAAGAAAAAAATTAAATTTGTCTTCGAGACAATTAGCTTTAGCATGTGATGTAACACCACCATATATGAGTGATATAGAAAAAAATAAGAGAATTCCATCTTTTGATTTGCTAACAAGGTTGACTAAAGAGTTGAAACTGGAAGAACAAGAAATTTATCAGCTATTTGATTTGGCCGTAGATGATAACAAAGGTAAAGTATCATATGACATTGCAGAATATATAATGAGTAATGATGAATTAAGACAATGTATTAGATTTGTAATAAAAAATAAAGATGATGTTATATGGAAAAAATTGTTAAATGAAATTAATCAGGAGGGTCAATTATGAAAAAATATACTTATATAGATTTATTTGCTGGAGCAGGTGGCATGTCGTTAGGTTTTGATAATGCTGGATTTAAAAATCTTTTATCAGTAGAATTTAATAAAGATTTTGCAGAAACTTATAAGAAAAATTTTCCTAGACATAATTTGATAGTAGATGATATAAAAAATGTAACTGAAAAACAAATTTATGATATAATTAAAAATGAAAAAGTAGATGTTATAATAGGTGGCCCACCTTGTCAAGGATTTTCGATTGCTGGAAACATTGGCCGAAATTTTATTGATGATGATAGAAATAGATTATTTAAAGAATTTGTAAGACTCGTAAAAATTATTAAGCCTAGAATGTTTGTTTTAGAAAATGTTGCAGCAATGGAAAGACACAACAAAGGGAAAACTATAAAAGAGATAGTTTCATCTTTTAAAGAAATTGGTTATGACATAAAATATAAGGTTCTTAATGCAGTAAATTATGGAGTCCCACAAGAAAGAAGAAGAATCTTTATTGTTGGCACACTGGGAGAAAATAATTTTGAATATCCACATGAAATTAATAAAATTGTCACTGTAAAAGAAGCTATAGATGATCTACCAAAATTGGAAAATGGGGAAACTAGTGAAATTCCAAATCATACTGCAATGAAACATTCTGCTCAAATGTTAGAAAAAATGAGTTATGTTTCAGATGGCGGTAATAGAAATGATATACCAGAAAAATTGCGACCAAAGTCAGGAGATAGTAGAAAATATATAAGGTATAACAGCAAAAAGCCATCTTTTTGTGTCACTGGTGATATGAGAAAAATTTTTCATTATAGTCAGAATAGAGCTTTAACATGTAGAGAATTAGCTAGACTACAAACTTTTCCCGATTCATTTGTTTTTTTAGGTAATGCTGGTAAAGTTCAGCAACAAATTGGTAATGCTGTTCCGGTGTTATTGGCTAACAAAATTGCCTTACAAGTAAAAGAGGTGTTAGATAATGAGCAAGTATCCAAAGATTAATTATATTGGTAATAAAAATAAATTGACTGATTGGATAGTGGATAACTTTCCATATAATAAAGGTACAGTTTTAGATCTTTTTTGTGGTGGATGTTCAGTATCTTATGCTTTGAAGGAAAAAGGTTATAAGGTTTATTCAAATGATGCATTATATTCGAATTATGTTTTAGCAAAAGCTATTATAGAAAATAATAATGTTACTTTAGACAAGATAGATTTTGAATTTAACATTTCTAAAAAAGAAATTTCAAAAAAATATAAAGAAATTATTTTTTTAGAAAATAGATTATATTTTCCAAATGAAGTTGAAGAATTAGCTGAGTTAGTATGCAAATCAAATCAATTAAAAGACTACAAAAAATATTTATTCTTATCTTTGATACGAAGATCAATGATTAGAAAAATTCCTTATTCAAGAATGAATGTTCCATGGAATCAAATTGTTAAATTAAGAGATGAAGACTATAGCTATGCTAAATATAAAAGGCGAAGAGCATATCATAATTTACCTTTTATTGATCATATTTATGACAACTTAGATAATTATAACAATTCTGTTTTTGATAATAATCAAAACAATATGGCTTTTAATTATGACGCTTTTAAAATGATAGATAATTTATCTGAAAAAGTTGATGTTATTTATATGGATCCACCATATCCAGCAACTATGAATAAGTATGGAGACTTTTATGGATTGTATGATAATATTTTTGATAAAGAAATTAAATATACTAATTTTTCTGAAAATAATAGGTTTCTTGAAAATTTAGAAAAATTAATTATAAAATGTTTACCTAAAACAAAATATATTGTAATCAGTGAAAATAATAAAACCAAGCCAACAATTTCTGAAATTAGTACTATGCTAAGCAAATATGGTAAAGTTGAAATAAAAGAAAAAAAACATCAATATAAAGTTACTAATAAAGAAAATAAAAATGAAACTATTGAAGTATTAATTATCTTGGAAGTTAAAAAAAACAAGTGAATATAAATTTAATCACTTGTTTTTTTATCAAATTTTTCTTTATAAATTTTATCAACTTCAGCTTTGCTTTTAAGTGCTTTATTACGGAATTTTTCTCTATGCCATTTTAAATATTTTAATCTCTCGGGATTTAATAACTTCTTGTCCAATTTAAAATTACTAATCCAGTGTAATATATCACTATCATGAATTTCATAGTCGTTAACTAATACATTTCCGTCATCATCAAATGAAATATCATATTTGTCAAAATATGCATCAACTTGTGATGATAGTAAAAGACCGTTATTGTAGTCGTATGCTTCATCGATTTTACCTTCATCCAAACAAACAACAGAATCTTTAATATGAGAATGAACAAGACCTTTATAAGGAGTTTTTTGGATATAGCAAATTTTCTTACCATACAATCTTATTGATTCATTATCCAAATCATTTTTATAGATTCCATATAAAATTGGATCTCGCTTTGTATCGATTTCTACTTCATTAGGATCTATAAAGTGTATTCCCACATTTTTATCTGCTTTAATATTAGGCATTAAATTAAGAAATGTAAATAAATAACTAATTTGATTATATTTATTTTCTTCAAAATTTATAATTTTTGAATATTGATATTGCTCTTCTAATTCTTCTTTTGTTAAATACCCTTTTGATATTTCTGAAATTCCAGGTGTAACCATTAGTGCTATTATATCATTTCTAGACAATTTCTTATCAGGATGGTATGCAAGTGTTTTTAATAAAAAATTAGTTTCCTTAATATTAGTTGAATCTGTGGTTGTAGATGAATTAAAACTTGAATTTTCATAAAAAATTTGTGAGAAGATACTTCTTTTTTCTTCTTGAACAGTAGTGTTTAAAAATTTTTTTGTTAAAGTATGGTATCCTTTAAAAAATGGTTTAATAAATCCAAGTTTTATAAACTGATTAATAGATTTTCTTATTGATGCATAATCACTTTTTGGATACATGCTATAAATTTGTTCTTGTAGTTCTTTGTAATATTCTTTTTGATATTCTTGATTTGTTAAGTCTTTATCGTCTATAAATTTAACAATTGTTTTTAAAGTATTGTTGAATCTTCTATCGTATATATCAGTATATTCAACAGTTAATTTCCAATATGAATCATATTGTTGATTTTCAATTTTCTTTTTTGGTTGAAAAACTTTACTCATAATACTACACCTCTGTATTTATTATAACATGTTTCTCCAAATTTTAATAAAATGCAATTATAAAAAATTAAATTTGTATATATAAAAATATCATTTTGGCACAATTTTGCACTAAAAAAGCACAAAAAGTAACAATAATTGCACAGAAAAGCATCAAATAGTCATTGACTTATAAAGGTCAAGTGCTAAAATAAGGTAAAATAGGTTATATTTTGAGAAAAATTGAGAATAAATGATGAAAAAAGAGAAAAAATGAGAAATAATGAAAAATTTTGTTATTGACTTTATAATTTGAAGTGCTATTATATGGTAAGATAGTGGTAATTTTATATTAAAATAAATTATTTTACATCAAAATAAATCACATATTACTTGATTTACCATATACAAATGTTAAAATATGATAAACTAGTCAATTTATTGGTTGAAGAAAAAATATAAAATAATATCAAAAAATATGAAATTTTATAAAATTATATTATTGACTTGTATAAGTCAAGTGATAGAATATAGTAAAATGGCGAAAGCTATGTAAGGAGGACAATGTCTTCCTTTTTTTGTGCTATTTAAAGGAGGTGATGATTATGCTATGTCATCCTATAAATTTTATAGATTTAGTAAAATAGGATGATGACTATATTTGTTTTGTTATTATATATAAAGGGTTAAATATTAATACATCCTTTATATCAACCTACGGAGTAGGATGAATTTCGTAAGTACGAAATAAGAATAGCACCATAACAAGTCCTTAATTTATAAGGATTTTCTTAGCTTGTGGTGCTATTATCTTATCCTGCTTTTTTAATTATTACTAAATTTGAATAGGAAATCATCCTATTTAGGAAGGAGGAAATGTATGAGAATATTTAAATTATATTTACCAATAGACTTATTTAATAGAATTAAATTAATGTCTAAATTTTATGGTGTATCTATTTCTAAAATGATGACTCAATTATTAGAAATGGGATATTTAAAAATGTTAGAATCAAATACGAAAGGAGAGTAATAAATGAATTTTGATAAATATTTAAAGATACCTATGTTCCTAGCAGATGATATGAATATAGAACATAGTGGTAAAATGCTATATGCTAGATTATTACTGCTAACATATAAAGAAGGATATTGTTATGCTGATAATACTTATTTAGGTAATTTAATAGGTGTTGGATCAAGAAGAATAACTAAACTATTAAAAGAATTATCAGATAATAATTATATAAGCATGGAATATAAACATAAATTCCAAAGAAAAATTTATATTAATAAAAGTAGATATACATCCATTAATTTAGAAGAAATGTACTAAATAATTGGATGTATTTTTTACATTCAATGGATGTATACATCTAAAATAATATAATAAATTAAATATAAAAAATATTAATATTATAAATTTAGTATGATTAATACAACTTTATTAATAAATTAATTTAAATAAATTAATTAAGAAAGGAAGTTGATATATGTATGATAAAAAATTAATTTTAAACATAAGTTTAAATAGGTGGTTTAATTATGGAAGGAGCCTATTTGAATAAAATTTCATTTAAAGATCTTATTTTAAAGTACTTAATCGAAGAGATAACTAAGGAAGAAGGAGTAAATAATAATTAATGATTTGCAAAAATCACTTTATGATGTTATCATTCATTTGTCTAAATACCCAATTAAGTAAGATGATTGGAGGAATGAATGAATAATACTTACTTAAATGGATTAGATTTCAATGTTGGAATCTATATAAGATTATCTCAAGAAGATAAGGCCAAAAAATATGAATCTGATAGTGAAAGTGTAATTAATCAAAAAGAATTATTAAGAAATTATGTTAAAAGTAATAATTTTAATTTAGTTAAAGAATATGTGGATGATGGTTTTTCTGGAACTGATTTTGAAAGACCTGGATTTCAGAGAATGTTAGAAGATATAAATAATAAAAAGATAAATTGTGTAATAGTTAAAGATTTATCAAGATTAGGTAGAGATCATGTTATGACTGGTTATTATATTGAAACATTTTTTCCAGAAAATAATATAAGATTTATATCTATATTAGAATCATATGATAGTTTTAAAAATCAAGCTAGCAATGATTCATCAACATTTATAATTGCTTGTAATGACTATTATAGTAAACAAAATTCGATAAAAATTAGAAATGTATTAAATGAAAAAAGAAAAAATGGAAAATTTGTTGGAAGTTTACCATGTTTTGGTTATATGAGAGATCCATTAGATAAGGGACATTTAATACCAAATCCAGATACTGCTTCAATAGTAAAAAAGATATTTAAATGGAGAGCTGATGGTATTGGACCTACTGAAATAGCAAATAGACTAAATAAAGCAAATGTAATTACACCTAGTGGATATAAAAAGACTAATTATTCATCAAGGTTAATTGATAGAGATAATTGGAATATCTCCACAGTAAAAAAAATATTAACAAATAGGGTATATACTGGTGATTTAGTACAACATACTCAAACTAAAGTAAGTTATAAATCTAAAAAGAAGATAACATTAGATGAAAAATTATGGATTATAGTAGAAAATACCCATGAACCATTAGTTGATAAAGATACCTTTAATTATGTTAATACTTTAAGAAAAAGAAATACAAGAAATTATGAAATTAAAACAAATAGAGAAAAAAGATTATTAGAAGGTAAGTTATTTTGTAAAGAATGTAAAAATAGACTTACAGTTCTTTATCGTAAAAAACAAGATTATTGGTCTGTTAATTGCAATAGATATTCTAGAGATCCAGTAAGAGGCAGATGTTATTCGCATTTTTACCCATATAATTATTTAGAAGAACAAGTATTAGAACAAATTAATAAGTATATATCTAAATTAATAAAAGAACTTAATATAAAAGAATTAAATGATGAAGTAGTAAAAAGTATTCGCAAGGAAACTACTAACATTGATAAAATAGTAAAAGAATTTCAAATAGAAAAAGAAAAGATTACTGGTAGATTAAAAACTTTATACAATGATAGGTGTGATGGTGTAATATCAGCAGATACATATAAAGAATTAGCAAGTGAATTTGAACAAAAATTAAAACAAATTAACGAAA